>NZ_JBPKAO010000001.1:351157-591522 GCF_051216895.1 Aquipuribacter aurantiacus | reverse complement strand
CCCGTTCTCCAGGTCACCGTCACGGACGGCCGGGCGGGCGGAGGCCTTGGAGAGCTCGGCGGCCGCACCCGCGGCGGCCTTGACGGCCACGCCCTCGACCGCGTTCACCGACACGGCGGGGATGCCCACCGGCCCGGCGGCCTGCGACCCGGTCAGGATCGGCGGCGTGGCCGCGGTCCCGGTGGTGACGACGACCACGGCGGAGGCACCGGCGGCCTCGGCCGCCACGGTGCGGGCCACGTTGGTGCAGGCGCCGTCACCGCTGGTCGGTCCCTCCACGACCGCCACGAAACCCGCGGGCGACCCGGCCGGGTAGTCCTCGGCCACGCACCCGTTCCCGGCCAGCACGAGCTGGCCGCCCAGGCCGGCGTCGGTCACGGGCGGGCCGAAGCGAGCCCATCCGGCGGGGTACGTCGTGCCGTCGACGATGAGGCTGTTGGCGGCACCGAACTGGTTGCCGGGNCCGGGTAGTCCTCGGCCACGCACCCGTTCCCGGCCAGCACGAGCTGGCCGCCCAGGCCGGCGTCGGTCACGGGCGGGCCGAAGCGAGCCCATCCGGCGGGGTACGTCGTGCCGTCGACGATGAGGCTGTTGGCGGCACCGAACTGGTTGCCGGGCCACAGGTACATCTGCATCCGCGGCGGGCTGCCGTCGGCCGCCGGCGTCGAGAAGTTGGCGTTGTTGGTGCCACCGCCGTCGGCTGCCTCGGCCCGGACGTGGTCACCACCGCCGGGACCGCCGCCGTAGTTGAAGGCCTGGAAGTTGCCGGCCTCCTCGTCGAACCCGTACAGCGCCATCACGTCGTGGATGACGTTGTTCATGTAGAAGAGGTTGGTGACCGCCGCCTCGCGGTAGTCCTGCGCGTGCTCGGACAGGTCTGCCTCGAAGTCGAAGGTGAGATCCGCCCCGCCGTCGACGTCCTGCATCAGGTCGGGCACGTTGTCCGCGTCCTGGTCGAGGTAGGCGTGGACGTTGTTGCCCCGCGTCGTCGTGTACTCCGGGCCGGCGACACCATCGGTGTCGTGCCAGCCGAACGGCGAGGTCAGACCGTCCGCCGGGCTGCTCACGAGCGTGGACGGCCCGTCGTTGGGGCTCTCCTTGGGGATCTCGAGCACCCGGTAGCTGGAGCCGTCGTCGACCGGGTTGTTGGTGCCGTGGGTGCTGGGGCCGTGGTCATGGTCGTGGTCGTGGTCCGCCGCCGCGGCGTCGACCTGGCCACCGCGGGCCATGGTGCTCTCGATCTGACCGTCGTCGTGCGAGACGGTCCAGTCCTCGACCTCGAGCAGCTCGCCGGTCTCGGCGTCGACGGTCGCGTTCCAGAGGTGCACGTCCGTCGAGTCGTCGATGACGACCTGGTAGGCCAGCCGGAGCCCGTCGTCGGTCGGCTGCCAGCCCAGCGTGGTGGGGATCGGCTCGTCGGAGATGCCGCCGTCGGTGACGACGGTCGCCTCGCCGGCGGTGCGGGCGCCGGGCAGCACCTCCAGGTCCTCCGGCGGCGCGAGGTCCAGCGCGTCGGCCGCGGAGACCACGGCGTCCACGGCGGACTCCTCGGCCTGGGCCGACGAGGCCGCGCGCAGGCCGGGGACGAGGGACTCGCCCACGTGCAGCACCGAGCCGTCGCTGGTCACGTTGATCGTGGCGGCTGAGCCGAAGACCTCGAGGCCCTGGAAGCGCTGGAACACGTTGACGTGCGAGACGCCGTTGTGCCGGCTCCGGACCGTCGACCGGATGGCGAGGTCGGCCAGGTCGGCGGCGCTCACCTCGTAGTCGGCCGACGCCGCCTGCAGGAACGACGTGGCGATGCGCTCCACCTCGTCGGTGTCCGGCTGCGACGGCACGGGCCCGCTCGGGGGGACGGACCGCCCGGGCTCCGCGGCCTGGGTCGGCAGCGGGACGGCCAGCAGTGCGACCAGCACCACCGGGCTCGTGAGCAGGGCTGCTCGCCTGCCTCTCATCGGGACTCCTCGGTCGTCGGATCTGTCTGGTTCATCTCGCTACCCTCTCGGCCACCGTTGACGGGATGGTTCACTCGGTGTGACAGGACGCTAGACGGGATGCGTGAAGATGCATAGACTTCCCGAACATCTATTCGGGAACGACCGTGAGGAGCCCCGCGTGCGCCCAGGACCGGTTCGGCGTGCCCTCGGGAGGGCGCCCCGGGCGGCCGTCGCCGCGGTGGCCGGGGCCGTGCTGCTGGCCGGGTGCGCGTCGGACACTGCTCCCACCCGGTCCGAGCAGACCCAGGACCCCGACATGGCCGAGCCGTCCGACGCGACCGAGCCCTCCGACGGCGCCGAGCCGCCGGTCCCGACCGAACCGGACGCGACCGGTCCGGACGCGACCGGTCCGGACGCGACCGGGCCGGACGCGACCGGGCCGCCCGGCGCGACGACGGAGCCGACCGGGAGCGTCACCGGCGCGCTCACCGAGCAGGACTCGGGCACCCGGGTGGACCTGGCCGTCGGGGAGGAGCTCCCCCTGAGGCTCGGCAGCGCGTGGTCGTGGTCGGAGCCTGTCGTCGACGGTGCCGCGGTGACGTTGACCCCGGTCGACTTCCTCGTCGACCCCGGCTACGTCGAGTGGCTGGTGACCGGGACGGCCCCCGGGGCGGCGACGCTGGAGGTCGTCGGCGAACCGGTCTGCGGGGACACGACCGTGTGCCCGCCGACCACCGTCACGCTCGACGTCGCGGTCACCGACTGACGGTCACCGGCTGACGGTCACCGGCTGACGGTCACCGGCTGACGGTCACCGGCTGACGGTCACCGGCTGACGGCGCTCAGCGGACGTCGTCCGGGCTGGTCGTGGCCTCCCCCGCGTCACGGCTGACCCCGTCGTCGACGAGGACGTCGAACAGCCGGCGGTACTCCACGAACGCTCGCCGCAGGTCCTCGGTGCTGCCCTCACCCGACCGGAAGCGGTCGCGGTGGTTCTCGGCCGTGCGGTAGTGCTCGACGGTGCCGGCGTGGTCGGCGGCCAGCATCGACAGCTTGTCCTCGACGTCACCGGTCGGGTAGCCCCGCTCGGCCATCACGTCGGACACCAGGCGGTCCGCGCTGTCGACGGCCTCGACGGGCGCGTCGACGAACATCGCCTGCACGGACTCCCACTTCTGGACCCGCCGGTCACGCGACGCCGCGGTCAGCGGACGGATGTCGAGCTGCTCGCGGCGACGCTCGGTCTCGGCCAGGCGCGCCTCGGCCTGACGCGTGTCGTCGGCATCGGACACGGCGCGGTCGTACTCGGGGCCGAAGCGGTCCTGCAGGTGCTCGCGGCGCTCGGCGGACGCCTTCCGGCTGCGCAGCAGCGCCACGACCCCGACGACCAGCAGGAGGGCCACCACGACGGCGACGACCACGACGACGACCACGACAGGTTCCATGCCGACGGGGTACCCACGACGTCACCGACGCAACCCCGGTGATCATGTGCCGGCCGCAGGCTCAACCGGCGGGTGGGTGCAGCCGATACCCCTGGTGCGCAGCCCGCCTGCGCCACCGTCGAGCTCCACCGACGCACGCCACCGCCGGAGAGGTCCCATGTCGTTCACCCAGCTGCTGCAGTCAGGCTTCCGCACCTCCGCCAGGCAGGCCGACCTCAGCTCGGCCCTCGCCGACCCGACCGACCCGCTGCGAGCGACCCTGGACAGCCTGCACGCCAACTGCTTCCTGGCCGACACGTCGCTGACGCTGGTCTACATGAACCGCCGGGCCCGCAGCACGGTCCAGGAGCTGGCCGGTGCGGTCCGCAGCGCGTTCGGGATGAGCCTGGACCAGCTGCTCGGGGGTTCCATCCACCGCTTCCACAAGGACCCGGCCCGCATCGACGCGATCCTCGCGGACCCCGCCCAGCTGCCCCGTGAAGCCATCTTCGGCTTCGGTGGCCGCACCCTGCGGACCAGGATCAACGTCGTCACCGACGACGCGGGCACGAGGATCGGGTTCGTCGTGCTCTGGGACGACGTCACCGCCCGCAACGTGTCGGCCGACGGCGCGTTCGCCGACGTGCAGGGCGCGACCGCGCGGATCGAGCAGATCGGTGGCCGCCTGCTGGACGTCGCCGCCGAGACCAGCGGGCAGGCCGACAGCGCCGCCGCGGCCACCGAGCAGATGCGGGCCGCCGTCGGATCCATCTCGCAGTCCTCGGTCCACGTCGGCTCGCAGGTCCGCGAGGCGATGTCGGCGAGCGCCGAGGGGGTGCGGCGGATGGAGGACCTGCAGCGTTCCAGCCAGGAGATCGGGGACTTCCTGCGCCTCATCACCACCGTCGCCGACCAGACCAAGCTCCTCGCGCTCAACGCCACCATCGAGGCCGCCCGCGCCGGTGAGGCCGGCCGCGGGTTCGCCGTCGTCGCGGACGAGGTGAAGCAGCTGGCCGGCACCACCTCCTCCTCGATCGGTGACATCGAGTCCCGGATCGAGGCCATCCAGAAGGCCGCGATCGAGGCGGTCGCCACGCTGTCGCGCATCTCGGCCCTGGTCGACGGGATCAACGAGTCGCAGGACACCGTCGCCGCCGCCATCGAGCAGCAGTCGGCCGTCACCTCGGAGATCGCCCAGGCCATCGCCCACATCGCCTCCGGCGCCAAGGAGACCGTCGAGCAGGCCGAGCTCCTGCCCGAGGCCTCCAGCAGCGTGGCCAGCGAGACCGGCGTGCTGCACCAGATCATCCAGCAGTCCTGAGACCGCCCGGGCCGACCGGACCGGACCCGGTCGGCCCGACGGACGGTCACATCTGGAAGACGAGCCGCCCGGGCACCTTGCCGGCCAGGACCTCCTCGAAGCACTCGTTGACCTGGTCGAGGCGGCGCTGCTCCCGCACGACCCGGGTCCGGCCGGCGGCGTGCAGCGCGAAGACCTCCACGAGGTCCTGCCGGGTGCCGACGATCGAGCCGATGACGGTGATCCCCTTGAGCACGGTCGAGAACACGTCCAGCGGCATGGTGTTGTCGGCCGGTAGTGACACCAGCACCAGCCGTCCGCCGCGACGCAGCGAACGGTGGGCCTGCTCGAGCACGGCGGGCGAGGCGGCGAGCACCACGGCCACGTCGGCCCCGCCGGCCGCCTGCACGGCGTCACCGGAGTCACCCTCGCGGGCGTCCACGACGACGTCGGCCCCCAGCTCGCGGGACAGCTCCAGCTTCGCGTCCTCGATGTCGACGGCGATGGTCCGGCAGCCGAAGATGCGGGCGTACTGCAGCGCGAGGTGGCCGAGCCCGCCGATGCCGAACACGGCGACGGTCTCCGTGGGCAGCGGCCGGGCCACCTTGACGGCCTTGTAGGTCGTGACCCCGGCGCAGGTCAGCGGAGCCGCGTCCAGCGGGTCCACGCCGTCGGGCACGGCGACCGCGTAGCGGCCGTCGGCCACCACGTACCCGCTGTACCCGCCGTCGCGGCCGTAGCCGGTGTTGACCTGCTGCTCGCACAGCGTCTCCCAGCCGCTCGTGCAGTACGAGCAGGCCCCGCAGGCGGTGCCGAGCCACGGCAGCGCCACGCGGGTCCCGACCTGGTGGGTGTCCTGGCCCGGGCCCGACGCCACCACGACACCGACGCCCTCGTGACCGGGCACGAACGGCGGGGTCGGCTTGACGGGCCACTCGCCGCGGGCGGCGTGGATGTCCGTGTGGCACAGCCCGCTGGCCTCGATCCGGACCAGCACCTCACCCGGTCCGGGCGTCGGCACGGGGCGCTCCTCGAGCTCGAGCGGGGCGTCGAAAGAGCGCACGACGGCCGCCGTGGTGGTGCCGGGGATGTCCTCGGCGCTCTGGTCCTGGTGGGTGCGGGGCTCTACGACGGTCATCGTCACTCCTGTCTGCGACGCCCCGGGCGGGCGCCTGGAGCCAGCCTCGCCGCTCGACCGGGCCGCGGCTCGGGCCCAAGGTCCCGGTTGCCGGTGAGCGACCGCCGGACGCCCGGGACGACCTCAGCCCAGCGAGTCCGCCGCGAGCGCGTCGAGCACGATCTCGGGGTGGTCGCGCTCGATCCGCTGCAGCCGCCACCGGTCGGGGAACAGCGCGAAGTGGTCGCCGTCGAGGCTGGTCAGCACCTCGACCCCCGGGACCGCGTTCAGCGCCACCACGTGCTCGGCGGTGGTGCGGCGGGCGATCTGGTACGTCAGCGGCTCGAGCCGGACGGGGCAGTTGAACTCCCCCGCCATGCGGTGGCTGACGACGTCGAACTGCATCGGGCCGACCGCGGCCAGCACCGGCGCGGGCTCGCCGCGCATGTCCGAGCGGAGCGTCTGCACGACGCCCTCGTGGTGCAGCTCGGTGATGCCGCGCTGGAACTGCTTGTACTTGCTCAGGTCGGCCGCGCGGCACACGGCGAAGTGCTCGGGCGCGAAGGTCGGGATGGGCGGGTAGGTGACCGCACGGCCCTCGAACAGGGTGTCCCCCACCCGGACGCCCGTGGCGTTGACGATGGCGACGACGTCGCCCGGCCAGGCGTCCTCGACCCCGCTGCGGGTGCCGCCGAAGACGCGGTGGGCGTACTTGGTGCCGACGGCCTTGCCGGTCCGGGCGTTGACGACGTTCTGCCCCCGCTGGAAGCGGCCCGAGGCGACCCGGATGAAGGCGACGTGGTCGCGGTGGTTGGCGTCCATCCCGGCCTGCACCTTGAACACCTGCCCGCTGAACGGGTCGCCGACGTGGCGCAGGTGCGCCTCGTCGACCGTGACCCGGTCACCGGGCGGGGGGGCCGTCTCGACCAGGATGTCCAGCAGCTGCTCGACCCCGCGGTTGAGGACGGCGGCGGCGAACACCACGGGGCTCGTGCGCCCGGCCCGGAACGACTCGTCGTCGTGGCGGCCGTTGGAGGAGGTGATGAGCTCGGCCTCCTCGACGGCGGTCTGCAGGACGTCGCCGTCGCGCTCCAGGCCCTCGTCCAGGCTCATCCGGGTCCACACCGTCTTGCTGGCCCCACCGGTCCCGGCGGTGAAGGCGATGTAGGTGTCGTCGCGCAGGTCGAGCAGGCCACGGAAGTCGCCGCCGATCCCGACCGGCCACAGCACCGGGGTGGGCGTCATGCCGGTCTTCTCGGCGATCTCGTCCATCAGCTCGAGCGCCTCGAGGCCCGGCCGGTCCCACTTGTTGATGACCGTGAGCACCGGCAGGCCGCGCAGCTTGCAGACGTCGAACAGCTTCATGGTCTGCCGCTCCATGCCCTTGGCCGCGTCGACCAGCATGACCGCGGAGTCCACCGCGGTGAGCACCCGGTAGGTGTCCTCGGAGAAGTCGGCGTGACCGGGGGTGTCGAGCAGGTTGACGACGTGGTCGCGGTAGACGAACTGCAGTGCGGCCGAGGTGATGGAGATGCCGCGGGCCTTCTCCATGTCCATCCAGTCGGAGACCACCCCGCGCCGCCCGCCCTTGCCCTGGACGATGCCGGCCTGCCCGATGGCGCCGCCGTGCAGCGCGAGCGCCTCGGTGAGCGTCGACTTGCCGGCGTCGGGGTGGCTGATGACGGCGAAGGTGCGGCGACGGCTCGCGGCCTCGACCGGGGCGGTGCCGTCGGCCTCGACGAGCTCGGCCTCCAGTGCGGTGGCCGCGTCGACGTGGGCGTCGGTCGACGTGCTGGCTGTGGGGGTGGACATCGGGGTCCAGGGTACGGCGCTCCCGCGGGTCGTTGACATGCAAGTACGTACTTGCCTATGGTCGAGGCATGGGAGACGTCTTCCTCGCCCTGGCGGACCCCACCCGACGTGCCCTGCTCGACGAGCTGCACTCCCGAGACGGGCAGACGTTGTTCGAGCTGTGCACCAGGCTCGCGGACGCGCACGGCGTGGGGTCGTCGCGGCAGGCCATCTCGCAGCACCTCGGGGTGCTGGAGGACGCCGGCCTGGTCCGGACCCGCCGCGAGGGCCGGTTCAAGTTCCACCACGCCGACACCGCCCCGCTGCGGCAGATCACCGACCGCTGGCCGCCACCCGACCCCACCACCGACCCGAGCACCACCGACCCGAGGAGCACCCCGTGAAGGTCCACCTGATCAGCGTCTTCGTCGACGACCAGGCCGCCGCGCTGCGGTTCTACACCGACGTCATGGGCTTCGTGCCCCGCAACGACATCCCGATGGGCGAGCACCGCTGGCTCACGGTGGTCTCCCCCGAGCAGCCCGACGGCCCCGAGGTCGTCCTGGAGCCGTCGGCCCACCCGGCCGTCGGGCCCTACCGGGACGCCCTCGCCGCCGACGGGATCCCGCTGGTCAGCTTCGCGGTCGACGACGCGAGGGCCGAGCACGAGCGGCTGCGGGCGCTGGGGGTGACGTTCACCCAGGAGCCGGTCGAGATGGGCCCGGTGGTCACCGCGGTCCTCGACGACACCTGCGGCAACCTGGTGCAGATCGTCTCCGTCGCCGGACCCGCCTGAGCGGCCGCACCCGCCCGGACCCGCCCGGACGCGCAGGGCAGGACTACGGCGTGAACGTCCAGTGCCACGGCTCGCGGGGGACGTCCTCGACGAACCCGAACCGGCCGGCGTTCTCGCGCATCCACGCCTGGGCCTTGCCGTTCAGGTCGAGGTCGACGCTCAGGCCCCAGCCGTGGTTGCTCGTGCCGGGCACCGCGGCCAGGCCGCCGTCCTTGTACAGACCCTTGCGCCGGGCGACGTCGACCTGGGCCTCGTAGGAACGGTAGGAGTCGGTGACGCCGATGGTGACGCCCGCCTGCTTGGCCGCGGCCATCAGGTCCTTGAACCCCTCCGCGGCCGGCTGCCAGAGCTTGTGACGTCCGACGCCGACCTCCGTGAGCGCGTCGGAGGGGATCTTCCCGTTGCCGTAGCGCTTGAGGTCGACGGGCACCCCGTCGGCGTCGAGCGTCGCGGTCCCGGCGGCCCCCGTGGCCCCCGCGGCGCCGGCCGCGGAGGTGGCGCTCCTGGCCCGGTTCAGCGCGGCGTCGAACGAGGTCGCCGCGCCGGACGACGAGGCGGTGGTGGTGGCGCTGCCGGCCGTGGCGCTGGTGGTCAGGGCGGTCCCGGTCGCGCTCGCGCCGACCGTCGTCCGCACCGGGGCCTGCATGCTCTGCACCAGGCCCTGGATCTGCTGCACGCGCGCGGTGACCGCGGCGAGTCCGTCCATCTGTCCTCCGAAAGGTCTCCCCGGAGGTCTCGGGCGGGACCGCTGCGACCTTGAGCGCTCCGACGGAGGTTCCTGGCGCCCGGTCGAGGGTCCGTCGCGCCCGCCGCCGCAGACGCCGCCGCACGGCGTGGATGCCGTCGCAACGGCCCAGAACCCTTACCGTGGCTGGGGACGCCGTCGATTCCGGACGGCCACGAGCAGGAGGAACAATGAACCGCAAGGATCTCATCAGCGCCATCGCCACCAAGGCCGGCGTGACCCAGACCGACGCCGACGCCGTGCTCAACGCGTTCCAGGACGTCGTCTTCGACGTCGTCGCCAAGGGCGACGAGAAGCTGACCCTTCCGGGCTTCCTCTCCTTCGAGCAGGGCTCCCGCTCGGCCCGCGAGGGTCGCAACCCGGCCACGGGCGAGACCATCCAGATCGCCGCCTCCAAGACCGCCAAGGTCACCGCGGGCAGCAAGCTCAAGGCCGCCGCCGCCGGCTGAGCACCCCCGGCAGGTCCGGCGGCGCCCACCAGCATCAAGGGCGCCGCCGACCCGCCACCCTCGCGCACGTGATGCACGTGCCGGCCTGAGGGCGCACGGCGAGACGCTCGGGGTCGATCGCTCCCCCGCAGACCTCGCACCGGCCGTACGTCCCGTCCCGGACCCCGGCCGCCGCCCGGCGCAACGCCTTCCCGGTCCTGCGGACCTGGTCGAGCAGCGCCAGCGCCTGCTGCCGCTCGAACGCGATCGTGCTGCCCTCCGGGTCGTGCTCGTCGTCGGCGTTCGACGACTCCGACGCGGCCACGAGGCCGTCGTGCTGCTGCACCAGCCGACGCTCGGTCTCGGCGTTGGCGGCGATCAGCGCCTCCAGGTCGGCAGGCCCGGTCGGGCCGCCGTCGGCCCCGTCGGCCCGGTCCACGCTGCCCACCCCCGCAGCGTGCCCCTCCACCCGGTGGTCGGCAAGCCCGCGACCGACCGACGGCGGACCGCTTGTGAACGCGTGCACAAGCAGCGGTACCCTCACCTCCGGGCCTTGTGAACAGGTTCACAAGGCCGCGCCCGCACCCGGGCCCTTGGTCCCGGGCGTACCTCGGCCGGTGGCGGCACGCTCCTGCTGAGGACGGCCGCGGTCGCCCGGAGACGGTTCCGGGCGGTGCGTCGTAGGCGTCCCGCACGAACACCACGGAGGCCTACGGATGGAACTCGACCCGCTGCTGCTGGCTCGGATGCAGTTCGGAGCGACGACGCTCTACCACTTCATCTTCGTCCCGCTGACGATCGGCCTGTCCGGCCTGGTCGCCGTCATGCAGACCTTGTGGGTGCGCACCGGGGACGACAAGTACCTCCGGATGACCAAGTTCTGGGGGAAGCTGTTCCTCATCAACTTCGCCATGGGCGTGGTGACGGGGATCGTCCAGGAGTTCCAGTTCGGCATGAACTGGAGCGACTACTCCCGCTTCGTCGGTGACGTGTTCGGGGCCCCGCTGGCCATGGAGGGGATGCTCGCGTTCTTCCTGGAGGCCACGTTCCTGGGGGTGTGGATCTTCGGCTGGGACCGGTTGCCCAAGCTGGTCCACCTGGCCAGCATCTGGCTGGTCGCCATCGGGACCTCGCTGTCGGCGTGGTTCATCCTGGCCGCCAACGCCTGGATGCAGAACCCGGTGGGCTACACCATCAACACCGAGCGCGGCCGGGCCGAGCTGACCGACTTCGGCGCGGTCCTGCTCAACCCCGTGGCGCTGGTCACCTGGCCCCACACGATCTTCGCCTGCTACCTGGTCGCCTCCGCCCTGGTCATCGCCGTCGCGTCGTGGCACCTGGCCCGGCGCAACGAGAAGCCCCTGATGCGGACCTCGCTGCGGATGGCCATGGTGACCGCGCTCGTCGCCGGCCTCGGCCTGACCGTCTCCGGCGACGCGCTGGCCAAGGTGATGACCGACGTGCAGCCCATGAAGATGGCCGCCGCCGAGGCCCAGTACGACACCCAGGAGGGCGCGTCGTTCTCGCTGTTCACGATCGGCAGCCTCGACGGGTCGGAGGAGCTCTGGAGCCTGCGGGTGCCCAACCTCCTGTCGTTCATGGCCACCGGCAGCTGGGACGGCGAGGTCGAGGGCATCAACGACATCCAGGCGTTGTACGAGGAGCAGTACGGGCCCGGCTCGTACGTGCCGCTCGTCCCGGTCACCTACTGGTCGTTCCGGCTGATGATCGGCCTGGGCATGGTGACGGTGGCGCTGTCCGCGGTCGGCCTGTGGCTGACCCGCCGCGGCCGCATCCCGGACTCGCCGCTGTTCTGGACGGTGGCGCTGTGGACCATGCCGCTGCCCCTGCTCGGCTCGTTGTTCGGCTGGGTGTTCACCGAGATGGGCCGTCAGCCCTGGATCGTCTTCGGCGAGCAGCTGACCCGGGACGGCGTCTCGCCCAACGTGCCGGGCTGGGCCGTGCTCACCTCGCTGACCGCCTTCACGCTGGTCTACGCCGGGCTCGCGGTCGTCGAGTTCGTGCTGCTGGCCCGCTACGCCAAGGCCGGGCCCCCGGTGCTCGACGGCGCCGAGCAGGACGGCCACGAGCAGGACGACGACGGCTCCGACGACACGACCCCGCGCATCCCGGGGGCCCGCCGCCCCCAGGCCTTCGCGTACTGACCCGACGAGTCCGAGGAGACCACCATGTCGTTGCCCGAGTTCTGGTTCCTGGCCGTCGCGGTCCTGTTCGCCGGCTACTTCTTCCTGGAGGGGTTCGACTTCGGGGTCGGCGCCCTGCTGCCCGTGCTGGGCCGGGACGAGACCGACCGCCGGGTCATGATCAACACGATCGGCCCCGTCTGGGACGCCAACGAGACCTGGCTGATCGTGGCCGGGGCGGCCATGTTCGCCGCCTTCCCCGAGTGGTACGCGACGCTGTTCAGCGGCTTCTACCTGCCGCTGCTGCTGATCCTGCTGGCCCTGATCGGTCGCGGGGTGGCCTTCGAGTACCGCGGCAAGGTCGACTCGGTCAGCTGGCGGCGTCGGTGGGACGTCGCCATCGTCGTCGGCTCGGTGCTCCCGTCCGTGCTGTGGGGCGTGGCGTTCGCGAACATCGTCCGCGGGGTGCCGATCGACGCCGAGGCCAACTTCACCGGCACAATCTTCACGCTGCTCAACCCGTACGGGCTGCTGGGCGGCCTGGTGACGTTCACCCTGTTCCTCACCCACGGTGCGGTGTTCCTGTCCCTGAAGACCCACGGCGAGATCCGCGACCGGGCCCGCGCCCTGGCCTGGAAGATCGGTCTCGTGGCCGCCGTGCTGGCCGTCGCGTTCCTGGCGTGGACCACGCTGGCCTTCGGCTCGACGGCCTCCGGGGTGGTCAGCGTGGCCGCGGCGCTGGCCTTCGTGCTGGCCCTCGGCGCCGTGGTCACCGCTCGGGAGCGCGCGGCGTTCGTGCTCAGCGGGGCCACGATCCTGCTCGCGGTGGCCTCGCTGTTCGTCGCGCTGTTCCCCGACGTCATGCCCTCGACGACCGACCCCGCCTACAGCCTCACCATCGAGAACGCGTCGTCGACCACCTACACGCTGACGATCATGACGTGGGTCGCGCTGCTGTCCCTGCCCGTGGTGCTGGCGTACCAGGGCTGGACGTACTGGGTGTTCCGGGCCCGCGTCGGTCGCGACGCCATCCCACCGGCGCACCGGCTTCCCGCCGCCCCGCCGTCGTTCGTCCCGGCCCAGGGGCGCGGCGGCCGGTGGGCCCTGCGGTCGGGGGCGGACTCCGCCCCGTGAGGCCGTTCGACCCCCGGCTGCTGCGCCGGGCCCGGGCCACCGGGGGGTTCCTCGCCCTGACGGTGGTGATCGGGACCCTGCTGGCCGGGACCGTCCTGGCCCAGGCGGTCGTGCTCGCCCACGTGCTCGCCCCGGTGGTCCTGGGCCGGGCGGACCTGGGCGACGTCAGCGGTCTGCTCACGGTGCTCCTGGGTGTCGTGGCGCTGCGGGCCGTGCTGCTCTGGGCGCAGGACGTGGCCTCGGCGCGCGCGTCGGCCCAGGTGCGCTCCCAGCTGCGCTCGGCCCTGCTGCGCCACGTCGTCGCCCTCGGCCCGGGTTGGCTGGGCGGGCAGGCCAGCGGTGAGCTCGCCCAGGTCGCGGCCCGTGGGGTCGACGCCCTCGACGGCTACTTCGCGCGGTACCTGCCCCAGCTCGTCCTCACCGTCCTGGTGCCGACCGCGGTGCTGGTGACCATGGCCTGGGCCGACCCCCTGTCGGCGGTCGTGGTGCTGGTCACCCTGCCGCTGATCCCGTTCTTCCTCGCCCTGGTCGGGATGACGACCCAGGTGGCGCAGCGCCGGCAGTGGCAGGCCCTGGAACGGCTGGGGCACCACTTCCTCGACGTGGTCGCCCCTGGAACGGCTGGGGCACCACTTCCTCGACGTGGTCGCCCCTGGAACGGCTGGGGTACCACTTCCTCGCCGTGGTCGCCGGGCTGGCCACGCTGCGGGTGTTCGGCCGCGGGGCCGCGCAGGCCGGCCGCATCGCCGACGTCACCGACGACTACCGCCTGCGCACCATGAAGGTGCTCCGGGTGTCGTTCCTGTCCGCGTTCGTGCTCGAGCTGGCGGCCACGCTGTCCGTGGCGCTCGTCGCGGTCTCCGTCGGGCTGCGCCTGCAGGCCGGGGAGCTGCCGCTCGCCACCGCGCTGGTGGTCCTGCTGCTGGCCCCCGAGGCCTACCTGCCGCTGCGCCAGGTGGGCGCGAGCTACCACGCGGCCGCGGAGGGCGTGGCGGCCAGCACGCGGGTGCTCGACGTGCTCGACACCCCCGTGCCGCCCCGGGGGACGGTGACGGAGCTCTCGCCGGTCGGCACCGTGGGCCTGCACCTGGAGGGCGTCGCGGTGGCCTACCCCGGCCGGGGACAGGTCCTGGGCCCGACGGACGTCGACGTCCGTCCCGGGGTCGTCACCGCGCTCGTGGGACCCAGCGGTGGGGGCAAGTCCTCGCTGCTGGCCGTCGTGCTCGGGCTGGTCGAGCCCGAGCAGGGCCGGGTCCTGCTGGGCCCGGACGACCTGCGTGAGGCCGACCCGGCCGGTTGGCGCCGGCAGGTGGCCTGGTGCCCGCAGCGACCGGCCCTGCTGACCGGGACCGTGGCCGACAACGTCAGGCTGGGCTGCCCCGAGGCGTCCGACGCCCAGGTCGCCCGCGCGCTGGGCCTGGCCGCCGCCGAGGAGCTGGACCCCGACCTGCCCCTGGGTGAGGGCGGCGTGGGGCTGTCGGCCGGGCAGCGGCAGCGCGTCGGGCTGGCCCGGGCGTTCTGCCGGGCCGAGGTCCTCGGTGCGGGCCTGCTCCTGCTGGACGAGCCGACCTCGCACCTGGACGCGGGCACCGAGGCGCGGGTCGCGGCGTCGCTGCGCGAGCTGGCCGGCGACCGGTGCGTGCTGCTGGTCGCCCACCGCGGCGCCCTGCTGGAGACGGCCGACGTCGTGGTCGAGGTCGGCGACCGGCTGGTGACGGCGTGAGCGACGGCGCGGTCGACCTGCGACGGCTGCTGCGGGTGGCCTCCCCCGACACCGGTCGCCTCACCGTCGGCGTCGTCTGGGGCTCCCTGGCGCTGGGCAGCGCCGTCGCCCTGATGGCGTGCGCGGCCTGGCTGATCTCGCGGGCCGCCGAGCAGCCGCCCGTCCTCACGCTGACCTTCGCCGTGGTCGGCGTCCGCGCGTTCGCGCTCACCCGCGCGCTGGCCCGGTACCTGGAGCGGCTGGCGTCGCACGACGCCGCCTTCCGGATGCTCGCCACGCTGCGGGTCCGGGTGCACACCGCGCTGGAGCCGCTGGCCCCGGCCGGGCTGCCCGCGTTCCGTCGCGGCGACCTGCTCGCGCGCCTCGTGGACGACGTCGACACCATGCAGGACCTGCCGCTGCGGGTGGTCGGCCCGGTGCTGACCGCCGCCGTCGCGGGTGCGGCGTCGGTACTGCTCGTCGGCACCCTGCTGCCCACGGCCGGCGCCGTCCTCGCGCTCGCCCTCCTCACGTCCATGGTGGCCGTGCCCGCCGCCACCGCCTGGGCCGCCCGTCGCGCGGACCGGGAGCTGGCCGGGCTGCGCGGCCGCCTGCAGGCGCAGGTGGTCGAGCTGCTCGACGCCCTGCCCGACCTGGTCGTCACCGGTGAGGCCACCTCCCGGCTGCGGCGGGTCGAGGCCACCGACGCCGAGCTCACGGCGGCGGCCCGCGCGACCGCCGCGGCGACCGGGCTGGGCGCCGGGCTGGCGGCGCTGGGGTCCGGGCTCGCGGTGTGGGGCACCCTGCTGGTCGGCGTGCCCGCCGTCACCACCGGTTCGCTGGACGCGGTCTGGCTCGCCGCGGTCGTCCTGGTGCCGCTGGCGGCGTTCGAGGCCGTGCACCTGCTGCCCCCGGCCCTGTCGTCGCTGCGGAGGGTCCGCGTGTCCGGCGCACGCCTGCTGGAGGTGCTCGACGCCCCCGTCCCGGTGCCCGAGCCGACCGGCGCGGGGGTCCCGGCGCCGGACCCGACGGCCGGTCCGCCGCACGTCCGGCTGAGCGGTGTCGTCGCCCGCTGGCCCGGGGCCGCGCCGGACGCCCCGGACGCCCTGCGCGGCGTGGACCTGGACCTGCCCCCCGGACGGCGCGTCGCGCTCCTGGGACCGAGCGGCTCGGGCAAGACGACGCTCGCCTCGGTGCTGCTGCGCTTCGTCGACGTCCGCGGCGGGACCTACACGCTGGACGGGGTGGACGTCCGGGGCATGCACGGCGACGACGTGCGCCGCGTGGTGGGCCTGGCTGCGCAGGACGCGCACGTCTTCGACTCCACCGTGCGGGAGAACCTGCGCCTGGCTCGTCCGGCCGCCGACGACGGGCAGCTGCACGAGGTGCTGGGCCGCGTCGGCCTGGCGGGCTGGGTCCGCGACCTGCCGCAGGGCCTGGACACCTGGGTCGGTGAGCGCGGCGACCTGGTCTCGGGCGGCCAGCGGCAGCGACTCGCGGTGGCCCGCGCCCTGCTGGCCGACGTGCCTGTCCTGGTCCTCGACGAGCCGACGGCCAACGTCGACCCCGCCACCGCGGACGCGCTGGTCGCGGACCTGCTGACCGCAGCCGGGGGGCGGACGGTCGTGCTCATCACCCACCACCTGGGGCTGGCGGCGGACCTGGTCGACGAGGTGGTGAGCCTGGCGGACGGCCGGGTGGTGCCGGCGACGGCGACCGACCCTGACGTGCCTGACGGGGAGGTGCTCGGAAGCGTCCGCTGAGGAGAGCAGCCCGCGAGCTGGGCCCCGACCCGCGGGTGGCTCGTCACCCGGCCGGTAGGCGAGGCCGAACAGCTGCCGGTAGAACTCGGCCAGGCCGCGGGGGTCGGTGGTGTCGAGCACCACCTGCCGGATCGTGGGGAACGTCATCGTGCACCTCCTGCGGCGATGGTGGTCGCCGGGTCCGACAGCGCGGGTCGACGGCGGGCGGGCGCTGGGCGTCGCCGCCGTAGCCTGGCCCCGTGAGCGTCCTCTCGATCCAGTCCCACGTCGCCTACGGGCACGTCGGCAACTCCTCGGCCGTCTTCGCCCTGCAGCGCCTGGGCACCGAGGTCTGGCCGATCCACACCGTGCAGTTCTCCAACCACACCGGGTACGGGGACTGGAAGGGCCGGATCTACGACGGCGAGTCCATCGACGAGCTGGTCCAGGGCATCGACGACCGGGGCGTGCTCGGCACGGCCACCGCCGTCCTGTCCGGCTACCTGGGCTCGGCCGACATCGGCCACGCCGTGCTGGCCGCCGTGACGCGGGTCAAGGCCGCCAACCCCGACGCCGTGTACTGCTGCGACCCCGTGATGGGCGACGTGGGGCGCGGGGTGTTCGTGCGTCCGGGGGTGCCGGAGCTCATGCGCGACGTCGCCCTGCCGCGCGCCGACCTCGTCACCCCCAACCACTTCGAGCTGGACCTGCTGGCCGGCACCGAGACCCGCACCCTGGCCCAGGTCAAGGACGCGGTCGCCGCGGTGCAGGCCCGGGGGCCTCGGGTGGTCCTGACCACGTCGCTGGTCACCGACGACACCCCCGACGACGCCGTGGACCTGCTCGCCTCCGAGGGCGGGCGGCACTGGCTGGTCCGCACGCCGCGCCTCGGCCTGTCGGTGAACGGCGCCGGGGACGCGACCGCCGGGCTGTTCCTGGCCCACTGGCTGCGCACCGGCTCCGCGGCGGAGGCGCTCGGCGCGGCGACGGCGTCGGTGTTCGGGCTGCTCGCCCGCACCGAGGAGGCCGGGTCGCGGGAGATCCTTCTGATCAGCGCCCAGGACGAGCTCGTGAACCCGTCGCGCACGTTCGACGTCGTCGAGGTCTGAGCCCGGCCGTCGGCGGGCGATGCGAGGCTCAGGCGGTGCGTCGCTGCTCCGGCGGTGCCTCGGCCGCCGCGGCGGGGAGGTCCTCGCGGACCAGCTCCCGTCGCCCCGACAGCGTGCCGCGGGCGTCCCCGGAGTACCAGCCCGACGTGGGCGGCACGTCGACGTAGTCGCGGCCCACCGCCACCGTCACGTAGCCGTCGTGGGCCCGGCGGGCGTGGGTGGGGTCGAACGCGACCGCCCTGGCCCCGCGTGCGTGCGGCACCAGCACCTCCACCCAGGCATGGGTGCCGCCCTGACCGACCAGGTGCCCGGACACGTAGCGGCAGGGGATGCCGGCGACGCGCAGCACCGACAGCATCACGTGGGTCTGGTCCTGGCAGACCCCGACGCCGCCGGCCAGCGCCTCGGCCGCGGTGGTCGCCACCGTGGTCGTTCCCTTCTCGTAGCGGACCAGCTCCTTGACCGCCTCGCAGACCCGGTCGGCGGCGGCCAGCGCGTCGTCCTCGCGGCCCACCAGCTCACGGGCGAGCCGGCTGATGGCCCGGTCGGGGCCTGTCTTGAGGCTCGGCTCGAGCATCCGCGGATCCCCCAGCAGCCCGACCTCGAGCGGTTCGACCTCCCCGCCGCGCTCGACCACGACCGACACGTGCATGTGCACCGACTCCGGCACCACCGCCAGGCGCACCAGCCCGACGCGGTTGCCGTGCTCGTCCCCGGTCCACTCGACCTGGGCGCTGGGGTCCGCCACCTGCAGCGCCCCCAGGCGCAGGTGCTGGTCGCCGTGGCGTCGGGGCGGCACCACGACGAGCCGGTGCAGCAGGGACAGCACCGGGGCGTCGTAGTCGTAGCGGAAGGACTGGTCGAGCCGGTAGCGCTGCGGCCCCACGGGCGGCGGGGCGTCGCCGTTCGTGGTCATCGGTACAGCCTGCCCTGCCGCGGCACCCGACGCAGGCCCGAACCGCTCCTCGGACCCGTCAGACTTCTCCCATGCTCCGTACCGTCACCAGCACCCTGACCGCCCAGGTGCTCGCCCCGTCCACCGTCGAGCTGCAGGTGGCCGTGGCCGGCGCCCCACCCGCGGGCGAGGTGCTGGAGGTCACCCTGGACGGCGCCCCGGTCGAGGTGACCGAGCTGGCCACCGACGTCGGCGGCCGGCTGCACGTCGTCGAGCCCGGGGCGGGGCGGTTGCAGGTGTCGTACCGGGCCGAGGTCCGCGGGCAGGCCGAGCCCGTGACGGTGCAGCCCCTGGACCGGACCGCCTACCTGCGCCCCAGCCGCTACGCGCAGTCCGACACCCTCGCGGCCGTGGCCGCCGCCGAGCTGCGGGGCAGCACCGACCCCGCGACGCTCGTGCGCGAGGTCGCGGCCTGGGTGGGGGGCCGGCTGGCCTACGTGCCGGGCAGCAGCCGGGTGACCGACGGCGCCGTCGACACCCTGCTGGCCGGGGCCGGCGTCTGCCGCGACTACGCCCACCTGACGCTGGCCCTGCTGCGGTCCCGCGACGTCCCCGCCCGGCTGGTGTCGGTCTACGCCCCCGGGCTCGACCCGATGGACTTCCACGCGGTGGTCGAGGCCCTCGTCGAGGGCGCCTGGCACGTCGTGGACGCCACGTTGCTGGCCCCGAGGCAGTCCCTGGTCCGGATCGCCACCGGCCGCGACGCGGCGGACACGGCGTTCATGTCCAGCTACGGCGGAGCGCTGCGCCTGGACCAGATGCAGGTGACGGCGACCGTCGACGGCGACCTGCCCGTCGACGACCTCGACCGGCTCGTGCAGCTCGGTTGAGCGAGCGGCCGGGTTCTCGAACCCTTCCACCGGGTCGCACGAGCGTCCGGGCTCCGGTGTCGTCGCTCCCGGGACGCGGGACGGCTGCCCCCCGCCGGTCCGAGCGACCCCTCGTCCCCGGCGCGGTCCCCGTCAGGTGCTGCTCTCCGGCAGGTCGAGCACGGTCAGCAGCTGCGCGGCCGTCGCCACGGCGATGGCCGCGGGGCTCTTGCCCGGCACGCCGTCGAGGCCGATCGGGGTGGTGACCCGCGCCAGCGCGGCCTCGTCGTGGCCGAGGTGACCCAGCTGCGCACGGAACGTGCGCCACTTGGCCGCGCTGCCGATCAGACCCAGGAACCCCAGGTCGTCACGACGCAGGCAGACGTCGAGCACCGCGAGGTCCTCGGTGTGGTCGTGGGTCATGACGAGCACGTGCGCACCCGAGGGCAGGTCGCGGGCCACGACGTCCGGGACCGGCGCGGGCACGGTCGACACGTCGGCGGCGCCGACGCGACCGGTCGCGACGGGCACGAGCTCGTCCGGGCGGGAGTCGACCAGGCGGACGTCGACGGGCAGCACCGACAGCACCTGCGCGAGCGCACGACCGACGTGCCCGGCGCCGAACACGGCGACCACCGGACGGGCGGGACGGACGGGCTCCAGCAGCAGGGTCACCTCTCCCCCGCAGCACTGCACGCCGTGCTCACCGGGGCTGCGGTCCAGCCGGGTGCGTTCCAGCCGCGGTGACACCGCGCCGTCGTCGAGCATCCGACGCGCCTGCAGGACCGCCGAGCGCTCGAGGCTGCCGCCGCCGACGGTGCCGACGGCCCGGGTGGCAGTGACCAGCATCTTGCTGCCGGCACCGCGAGGGGTGTGGCCGCGGACCTCGGCCACCGTGACGAGCACGAACGGCGTGCCCGCCGCCGTGAGCTCACCCAGGGCCTCCCACCACGACTGCCCGGCCCCGCCCGTCTCGTCCGCACCGCTCACTGCTGCGCCGACAGCTCGCCCGCGCCGCGACCGCTGCCGGTCCCACCTGTGCCACCGGTGCCGCCGGTGCCACCGGTGCCGCCGGACCGGACGGCGTCGATCGCCGCGAGGGTCGCCTCGGGCGTCGCGGGGACCGCGAGCTCGACCCGTTGCCCCGGACCGGCCGGGCCGAACCCGGCAACCGCGTCGCGCAGCGCCTCCCGCACCGACAGCGCCAGCATGAACGGCGGCTCGCCGACCGCCTTGCTGCCCAGGACCGTCCGGTCCTGGGCGGCGTCGCCCAGCAGGTGGACCTCGAAGTGCTCGGGGACCTCGGCCACGGTCGGGATCTTGTAGGTGCTGGGGGCGAAGGTCCGCAACCGGCCGTCGTCGTCCCAGACGCACTCCTCCATGGTCAACCAGCCCATGCCCTGCACGAACCCGCCCTCCACCTGACCCCGGTCCACCAGCGGGTTCAGCGAGTCCCCGACGTCGTGCAGCACGTCGACGGCCCGCAGCCGGAAGGTGCCCGTGTACCCGTCCACCTCGACCTCGCTCAGCGCGGCCCCGAACGCGAAGTAGTGGAACGGCGTCCCCCGTCCGGCCTCGGGGTCCCAGACCAGGTTCGGGGTCCGGTAGTAGCCCGTGGCCGACAGCGACACCAGCTGGTCGTAGGCGGCGTAGGCCAGCTCTGCGAAACCGATGCGCCGGTCCGGCTCCTTGGCCGCGAACACGTGGTCGTCGGCGAACACCAGGTCCTCGGGGCTGTTGCGGCCCAGCAGCCTCGCCGCGACCACGGCGAGCCGGCCGCGGATCGTCTCGCAGGCCGCCCGGACGGCCATGCCGTTGAGGTCGGAGCCGCTGCTGGCGGCGGTGGCCGAGGTGTTCGGCACCTTGTCGGTCGACGTCGGCATCGCCCGGAACCGGGCGCGGTCGACCCCCAGGGTCTCCGCGGCGACGTGCAGCATCTTCGTGTGCAGGCCCTGGCCCATCTCGGTGCCGCCGTGGTTGAGCTGGATGCTGCCGTCCAGGTAGACCAGCACCAGCGCCCCGGCCTGGTTGTACTGGCCCTTGGTGAACGAGATGCCGAACTTGACCGGGGTGACGGCCAGCCCGCGACGGGAGCCGGTGGCGACGCTGTTGAACGCACTGACCTCGGCCCGGCGCGCCGCCAGGTCGGTGCGCTCCGACAGCTCGCGCCAGATCCGGGGCAACCGGTTGTCCAGGACGCGCTGGCCGTAGTGGGTGGTGGCGCGGTCCACGTCGCCGCCGTCCTCCGGGCCGCGGTACAGGTTGCGCTCGCGCACCAGCTCCGGCAGCAGCCCCAGCTGACGGGCCACCCGGTCCAGGACCTCCTCGGCCACCAGCATCCCCTGCGGCCCGCCGAAGCCGCGGAACGCGGTGTGGCTGACGTGGTTGGTCCGCGCGACCTGACCGGTCACCCGCAGCGCCGGCACGAAGTAGCCGTTGTCGACGTGGAACATCGCGCGGCTGGTCACCGGGTCGGACAGGTCCAGGCTCCAGCCGCCGTCGCTGACCAGCTGGGCGTCCAGCGCGAGCAACCGGCCGTCGTCGTCGAACGCCACCCGGTAGCGGCCGAGGAACGGGTGCCGCTTGCCGGTGATGGTCATGTCCTGCTGCCGGTCCAGCCGCACCCGGACCGGGCGGCCGGTGACGTGCGAGGCGAGCGCGGCCACGGCCGCGAACGGGTGGCACTGCGACTCCTTGCCGCCGAAGCCGCCGCCCATCCGCAGGCAGGTGACGACGACCCGGCTACGCGGCAGGCCGAGCACCTTGGCCACCACGCCCTGCGTCTCGCTCGGGTGCTGCGTCGACACGGTGCAGGCGACGTCGCCGTCGGGGTCGACGTGCGCCCACGCGGCGTGGGTCTCCAGGTAGAAGTGGTCCTGCGCGCCGGTCCGAACCTCCCCGGTCAGGACGTGCCGGCCGTCGGCGCGGGCCGCGTCCGCGAGCACGGCGTCGGGGTCGCCGCGGAGGATCCGCCGGGGCTGGGTGTGGACGCTCCCGGCGGCGAGGGCGTCGTCGATGCCGAGGACGGCGGGCAGCGGCTCGTAGTCCACGCGCACCGCCGCGGCGCCGAGCCGTGCGGCGTCCTCGGTCTCGCCCAGCACCCAGCGGACGACCTGACCGACGTGGTGGACCAGCCCGGTGGGCAGCAGCTCCTCGTCGGCGGCGTGACCGGTGCAGTCGTTGACGCCGGGCACGTGCTCGGGCCCGAGGACCACGACGACACCGGGGACGGCGAGCGCACCCGCGGTGTCCACGGTCAGGAGGCGGGCGTGCGCGTGCGGTGAGACCACGGGCCAGGCGGTCAGCTGACCGGTGGGACGGACCTGGTCGTCGGTGTAGACCGCCCGGCCGGTGACGTGGCCGACCGCGCTCTCGTGCGGCCGGGCGGGGCCGCTCATGCCACGGCCTCCGGGTGACGGTCGTCGCCGACGGGCGGGGCGTGCTCGGCGCAGAACTTCTCGAACAGGCTCCCCACCAGCCGACGGCGGTAGTCGGCGCTGGCACGCAGGTCGTCCAGCGGGGTGAACGTGTCCCGCAGCAGGCCGGCCGCGCGGGCGACGGTGCCCCGGTCCAGACGGGTGCCGAGCAGGGTGCTCTCGACCTCGTGGGCGCGCACCGGGGTGGCGGCGACGCCGCCGTACGCGAGGCGGGCGTGGACCACGGTCCCCTCGGCGTCCAGGTCGACGGTGAACGCGGCGGCGACGACGCTGATGTCGTCGGTGCCTCGCTTGCCGACCTTGTAGGACCCGCTCAACCGGGTCGTCGCCCCCGCACCGGGGCCCAGGGGCAGGTCGACCCGGGTGACCACCTCGCCGGGACGGCGCCTCGTCTCGCGGTACCCGGTGAAGAAGTCCGCGACGGCCACCGTGCGGGGCCCGTCCGGGCCGTCCAGGTGCACGTCGGCGTCGAGCGCCAGCAGGACCGGGGGCAGGTCGCCGATGGGTGACGCGGTGCCCAGGTTGCCGCCGAGCGTGGCGCGGTTGCGGACCTGACGGGCCGCGAACCAGTGCAGCATCTCCTCCAGCGCCGGGAGCAGGCCGGCCGCCTCGCGCTCGAGCCGGGTCAGCGTGACTCCGGCCCCGACCTGCAGGTGCGTGGCCGTCCGCCGCAGCCGCTGCAGCTCGACCACGTGCTCCAGCGACACCACGACGGCGGGGTCGAGGGTGCGGTGCGACAGCTCGAGGCCCAGGTCGGTGCCACCGGCGACCAGGGTCGCGTCGGGGTGCCCGGCCAGCAGGGCGAGCGCGTCGGCCAGCGCCGTCGGACGGAGGAACGTGCGCCCGGCGGACGTCACGGCGGCGACGTGGGCCGTGGACGCCCTGGGCGCGGGTGCGTCCGCACCCGTGCCCTCGGGGGCACCCAGCCGGCGGCAGGCGCGGCGGATGGACGTGTAACCGGTGCAGCGGCACAGGTTGCCCTCGACGACGGCGGGGTCGACGCCGTCCGGGCCCCGCTCGACCGGGTCGTGGTAGCCGGCGAACATGCTCATCACGACACCCGGTGTGCAGTAGCCGCACTGGGACCCGGCACAGTCGACCACGGCCTGCTGGACCGGGTGCAGCCCGCCGTCGGGGGCGGCCACCCCCTCGACCGTGACCACGTCCAGGCCCACGACGGACCCGACCGGGACCAGGCAGCTGTTCACCGCTCGGTGGGTAGGGGTGCCGTCGGGCCCGCTCGAGGTGAGCACCACGGTGCAGGCGCCGCAGTCCCCGTCGCCGCAGCCCTCCTTGGTCCCGACCAGGCCCTGGGCCCGGACCGCACGCAGCAGCGTCGCGGTCGGCGGCAGGCCCCCGAGGGCCACGTCGCGCCCGTTCAGGCGCAGCACCAGCGGCTCGACGTCGACCATGCGCCAGGGTACCCACGGGCACGCGACGGTGATGCTGCCACCGCACCGCAACCGGGGCGCGAGGGACGACGTGCGGTGATACTGCTCGCGTGAGCGACGTCCCGGCAGCAGCCCCCGACGGCCCGACCCGGGCCGTCGACGCGTTCGACGCGTCCGCGGCGGAGACGCTGCGACCACGGCTCGAGGTGTGCCTGCACGCTCGGGAGTGGGTCGACGCCCTCCTCGCCGGGCGGCCGTACGGCTCCGTGCCCGCCGTGGAGGCCGCGGCCGGGGCCGCGGCGCAGGGGCTGTCGGACGACGGCGTGCGGCAGGCCCTGACGGCGCACCCCCGGATCGGGGAACGACCCACGGACGCCGGCCCGTCGTCCGCGCACTCGCGGCGCGAGCAGGCGGGGGTGAGCCTGGACCCGACCACCGCCGAGCTGCTGCTGCGGGCCAACCTCGCCTACGAGGCCCGCTTCGGCCAGGTGTTCCTGGTCCGCGCCACCGGGCGCAGCGCAGAGGACCTGCTGGCCCTGGCGCAGCAGCGGCTGGGCAACGACCCCGCCACCGAGGGCCGCGTCGTCCGGCAGCAGCTGGGCGAGATCGCCGTGCTGCGGCTGCGTGGCCTGCTCGACCAGCTCGCGCAGCCGGAGGCCGGCCGGTGAGCGCCGTCACCACGCACGTCCTGGACGCCGCCACCGGCAGCCCTGCGGCCGGGGTGGTCGTCGTCCTGGAGCGGTCCACCGACGACGGGTGGGAGCAGGTGGCGGCGGCCACCACCGACGGCGACGGTCGGTGCCGCTCGCTCGGCCCCGACGCCGGTCCGGGCATGCCGCACGGCACGTACCGCCTGACGTTCGCCACGGGCGACTGGTTCACCGCCGCCGACCGCGAGACCTTCTACCCCTACGTCGTGGTCACGTTCACCCTGGACCCGGACCGCGCGCACCACCACGTGCCGCTGCTGCTGTCGCCGTTCGCCTACTCCACCTACCGCGGGAGCTGACATGGGGATCGTCCTGGGACCCAACCAGTACGGCAAGGCCGAGGTCCGCCTCGTGCACGTGGACCGGTCGACGCCCCGTCACGTCATCACCGACCTCACGGTCACCACCCAGCTGCGGGGCGACTTCGCGGGGACGCACCTGCACGGCGACAACTCCGCCGTCCTGCCGACCGACACCCAGAAGAACACCGTGTTCGCCTTCGCCCGGCAGTTCGGGGTGGGCGACCCGGAGGACTTCGCGATGCGGCTCGGGCGGCACTTCGTCGACACCCAGGACGCCGTGACCGGCGCCCGGATCGAGGTGGACACCCACTCCTGGCAACGCATCGAGGTCGACGGCGTCGAGCACGACCACGCGTTCAGCCGCCCGGGCGGCGAGACCCGCACCACGGTGGTGACGATCGACGGGGACGACACCTGGGTGCTGTCCGGGCTGCGCGACCTCGTGGTGCTCAAGTCCACCGGCTCGGAGTTCCACGGGTTCCCGCGGGACGCGTGGACGACCCTGCCCGAGACCTCCGACCGGGTGCTGGCGACCGCGGTGACCGCCCGCTGGCGCTACGCCTCCATCGCGGAGCACGGTGGCAGCTTCTCGGCCGCGCACGCCGCGATCCGCACCACCCTGCTCGAGACGTTCGCGTCGCTGCACTCGCTCGCCCTGCAGCAGACCCTGTACGCCATGGGCAGGGCCGTCCTGGAGCAGCACCCGGACGTCGCCGAGGTGCGGTTGTCCATGCCCAACAAGCACCACTTCGTCGTCGACCTGACCCCGTTCGGCCTCGACAACCCCAACGAGGTCTTCGTCGCCGCCGACCGCCCCTACGGTCTGATCGAGGGCAGCGTGCTGCGCGAGGACGCCCCGCCCGCCGGACGCGCGTGGGAGTCGGTGCCCGGCTTCGTCTAGGTCCGGTGCTGGTCGCCCCGGGCGCCGGGGGCGGCGTCAGGGAGAGGGTCGGCCGTTGCCGGCCGTGGCGGGCTTGCCGTGCCCCGCGTGGTCGGGCCTGCCGTGCCCCGCCTGGTCGGGCCTGCCGTGCCCCGCCTGGTCGGGCCTGCCGTGCCCCGCGTGGTCGGGCCTGCCGTGCCCCGCGTGGTCGGGCCTGCCGTCGGCGTTGCCATCGGGCTTGCCCTTCCCGGTGGGCCGGCCGTTCTCCGCGGGGACCGGGTCGGCCGGCGCGGCGGTCGGGGTGACCGGGGCGTTCGTCGGCGCCGGCCTGCTCGTCGGAACGGGCCTGCTCGTCGGCACCGGCCTGCTCGTCGGCACCGGCCTGCTCGTCGGCACCGGCCTGCTCGTCGGAACGGGCCTGCTCGTCGGAACGGGCCTGCTCGTCGGAACGGGATCCGCCGTCGCAACGGGTCTGGCCGTCGCAACGGGGGCCGCCGTCGCAGCGGGTGCCGCCGTCGCAGCGGGTGCCGCCGTCGCAGCGGGTGCCGCCGTCGCAGCCGGTGCCGCCGTCGGCGCCTCGATGGTCCTGACCGGCGCGCCGGCCTTGGCCGTGGTGGTCGGTCCCGGCGCCGCTGCGGCTACCGGCTGCGCTGCTGACGTGGCGGACGGCGGTCTGCCCGACCCCAGGTCCGGCCGAGGGGTCGACGGCACAGGGCTCGACGACTGCCGGCCACCTGCCGCGAGACCCACGGCGGGACGAGAGCCGACGAGCTCGGCGAGCGCGCCCACGCTGCTCAGGGCACCGGCGGCCGCGCCGGCTCGGTCCGGCCCCACGACGATGCCCGCTGCCCCGGTCGCACCCTCGGCCGCCGACTCGCTCGTCGGGGCCGCCACCGGTGGGGTCGACGCCCCGGGGTCCGGCCCGGGCGGGAACTGCGTGATCGCCACCGTCGAGACGGCCAGCACCAGGAGCGTGGGAGTCAGCTTCAGCAACGTGAGGGCGCGGCGGTCGTCCGTCCACCTGCGTGCCCCGGGTGACACATCGGTCATGCGGGCCTCCCATCGCGTAAGCGTCGACGTCGCCCGGTGTCAATCAAACACCCGCCCCAGGCACACCACAACGGTCCGACCCGTCCCGTGGCCGCGGGAGCAGCGACCGAGACGCACCGCCCCGGCACCGGTCCCGGCGGGCGGCCGGAGACCTACGCCGCGGCGGCCGCCGACCGGGTGTCCGTCGCCGCGGCCCAGCGCTCGACCCACTCCGGCAGGACCGGTCGCGGCCCCAGGTCACCGGCGAGCTCGAGCAGCTGCTCCGGGGTCACCCGCTCGCCGTCACGCCCCAGGAACCGGGCCCGGATCACGGCGGAGGCGATGACGGTGCCGCCGCGCTCGAAGTCCTGGGCCAGGAAGATCGACCGCTCGTCCCAGCCCAGGCACGTCGTGACGATCTCGAAGCGCTGGAACAGGGTCAACGAGCGGCGGAAGGTGATGGTCTCCGCGACCACCACCGGGTACCAGCCCCGCGACCGGATGGCGCCGGACAACCCGGCCCGTGACAGCAGGTCGAGCCGGGCGATGTCCATGATCGTCAGGTACGTGCCGTTGTTGACGTGCCGCAGCAGGTCGAGGTCCGTGGGCCAGACCCGGAACGGGGTGCGCGCGGGACCGAGCACGGACACCCGGCTGCGTCGGCGGGTGAGCAGGGCGAACGCCAGCAGGCGCAGGTACAGGTTCACCCACCCAGCCTGCCATCGGGCGGAAATGGGGGCAGACCGGACGGGGGCGCGACCCTCCGCCGCACTTTTGCCACCAAACGTTCAAAAGATGGCATGAATCCTTGACAAGCCTCGGCCAGGCGAGGAAGTTCGGTGTCGCCACCGCCTCTCCCCCGAGCCGCGACGGCCGAGCCGACTGGCGCCATCCCCGACGTCCAGCGGACCGACACCTCACGTGCCGCGACAGATCACCTCCGCCGACAACGACGTCGGGGCCCCGGGTCGCCCCCGGAGCCCGGCGACCCCCGGAAGGACCCACACCGTGACCGCACCCGTCAGCCGCCGCCGCTTCTTCGGCGCCACCGCAGGAGCCATGGCCCTGGTGGCCAGCGCCGCCTCGAGCACCAGCCCCGCCTTCGCCAGCACGCGGGCCGTCGCCAACGGCCGTCTCATCCCCGACCGCCGCGTCGGCACGATCCTCTACACGCAGCGCGACGCCGTCTCCCGCATCGGCATCCACGGCAACCCCGCGCCCACCATGGGGCACCTGGGCGGGCCGGCCTTCCCCGAGGACATCACCGACCTGGGCCCGCTGGTGCCGCTGCCCGGCGGGTTCCTCGAGGTCTTCGAGTACCTCGCCTCGGTCGGCTACAGCCAGGTCGAGTTCGCCGGCCTGAACCAGAACGCGGCCAACCGCGGCGGGTCGGCGCCGAACCTCGGCTCCGTCAACAACCCCGACAACCTGTACCTGAACCGCGCGGCGTACCTCACGTACATCCGTGGCCTGCGCAGGTTCCTCGACGACACCGGGCTCAAGGCCATCGGCAACCACGGCTACATCCCGAACAGCTGGGACGGGCCCGGTTCGCCGTCGGTGGGCGGCGCGCCCGCGGGCACGATGAACCCGTTCGAGCGCGACCGGTTCCAGCTGGAGCTGGAGGCCGCGGCCATCCTGGGCATGGGCTTCACGGGCACGGGCGGCGACCCCACCAGCGCCAACAACCGCAACGTCGAGGCGTGGGACCTCGCCGCCGAGAAGTGGCTCGCCCTCAACGCCATGGGTTCGCGGCTGCGGGTGTCGGTCTACCCGCACAACCACAGCCCGGCCTACAACTTCCTGGCCGACGGCCCCATGGTCGAGGTCACCGTCGACCGGATCACCGGCGCTGCGCTCCCCGCGCCCGTCATGGTGCGCGGGGAGTCCCCGACCCGGCTCATGGAGCACTACCTGCGCAGCACCGACCGCACCTGCCCCATCGAGCTGGACATCTTCTGGGGCCACGTGGCCAACCACCAGCACCGCTGGTACTTCGACCACGACGGCCAGCGTCGGCAGAACATCTTCGACCCGACCGCGTTCGCCGCGCGCGAGGGCATGCGCATCCCGCTGTTCCACGCCAAGGACGGCGACCACACCGGGGCCGAGCCCGGCGTGGGCAACGGCTACAACATCGTGCCGTTCGGGGACGCGAGCAGCGACATCGACTTCGAGCGGTTCTTCCGCAGCTACCGCCCGAAGGGCCAGATGAACCCGAACTACGAGCAGGACAACGCCCCCGGCGGCGCCGCCGACCCGGGCCGTTCGCTGCGGAACTCCCGGTTCAGCGCGAACAACATGCTCAACCTGCGCGGCTGACCCAGCCGCAGCAACCGGTGGGCGGGCCCCGACGGGGTCCGCCCACCGGCGCGTCTACCACCGGTCCGCCTCCCGCGCCAGCCTGCCTCCGCCCCGCCCGAGGGGGGCCCGCCCCCGGTGGCACCGACGGTGCCCCCCCGGCCCACCTCGTGCGCCTGCCCCATGGGATGCGACCCAGGCCCCCCCTAACGTCGTCCGGCATGGAGCCGATGCGCACCGTCGCCGTACCTCCCGGCGAGCCCACCACCGTCCCCGGCGGACGCACGGGGGTGGCCGCAGGCCCCACCCCCGCCGCCCAGCGCTCCTGGGCGCCCGACCTCGCCCGCGGCGCCGTCCTGCTCGGCATCGCCCTGGCCAACGTCGGCCTGTACCTGCACGGGACGGACACCGGCCCCGGGTTCCGGCCCGTCGACGGCACCCCCCTGGACCGGGCCCTGGACCTCGTCGTCACCCTCCTGGTCAACGACCGGTCCCGGCCGATGTTCGCCCTGCTCTTCGGCTTCGGCCTGGTCACCATCGCGCGGCGGACGGCCGAACGGGGCCTCGAGCCGCGCCGGCGTCGCTCGGTCCTGCTGCGCCGCCAGCTGTGGCTCATCGCCTTCGGCGGGGTCCACGCGGCGCTGCTGTTCGAGGGCGACATCCTCGGCATGTACGGCGCGACCGGACTGGTGGTGCTGCTGCTGATGAACAGGCGGCCCCGCGTCCTCATCGCCTGGGGGACCGTGAGCCTGGTCCTGCTCGGCGTCATGTACGCCGTCCTCGGCCTCGCCCCTGAGTTCCCGGCCGCACCGTCGGACTACCTGCCCTCGATGGTGGAGCGGGCGAGCGTCTGGGTGCTCGGCGTCGTCGTCGGCACCGTGGTCATGCTCGTGCTGGCGCCCATGCTGGTCGGGGTGGCCATGGCCCGGGCGGGGCTGCTGGACCGGCCGCGGGAGCACCTCCCGCTGCTGCGGCGCCTCGCGGTCGGCGGCTCGCTGGTCGGGGTCGCCGGGGGCCTGCCCTACGCGTTGGTGGTGGCCCGGGTCTGGGAGCCTGCGGCGCTGACGACCGGGGTCCTGGCCGGGGTCCACGCGGTCACCGGAACGGCCATGGGGGTGGCCTACGTCTGCCTGTTCGCCCTCTGGGCGGCGCGCCTCCACGAGCGCCGCACCCCCCGCCGCGGCGCTCCCGCCGTCCTCGCGGCCGTGGGCGAGCGGTCGCTCACCTGCTACCTGCTGCAGTCGGTGCTCCTGGCGCCGCTGCTGTCGCCGTGGGGGCTCGGGCTCGGCGAGGGGATGGGCACGGCGACCGCGTACGGCATCGCCCTGCTGGCCTGGCTCGTCACCGTGGCCGCCGCCTGGTCGCTGGTGCTCGCGGGACGCCGTGGGCCCTTCGAGGTGCTGCTCCGCCGGTTGACCTACGGTCGCCCCGAGCACCCTCGTCCCGGTGCGGGGACGCCGAACCAGGCGTGACGGCTCGGGCCAGGTCTGGTGGGATGGGGCATGACCGTCCCCGACGCGCCCTCGCCCGCCACCCCCACCCTCACGGTCGTCGGCCCCGACGTGGAGCGCGGCGAGGAGGTCCTCACCGAGGAGGCGTTGGCCTTCGTCGGTGAGCTGCACGCCCGCTTCGCCGCCCGGCGCGACGAGCTGCTGGAGGCCCGCCGGCGGCGCACGGCCCGGATCGTCGCGGGCGAGCTGCCGGACTTCCTGCCCGAGACCGCGCACGTCCGCGACGACCCGACCTGGCGGGTCGCCGAGGCACCGCACGCCCTGGCCGACCGGCGCGTCGAGATCACGGGGCCGACCGAGCCCAAGATGGCGGTCAACGCCCTCAACTCCGGGGCCCGCGTCTGGTTGGCGGACCTCGAGGACGCCAACACCCCGCACTGGCGCAACGTGGTCGTCGGCCAGCTGGTCCTGCACGCCGCCGCCCGCGGCACGCTGCAGCACACCGCCGACAACGGCAAGGAGTACCGGCTGCGCGACGACGTGCGGCACGCGACCCCGGTCGTCCGGCCCCGTGGCTGGCACCTGGACGAGCGGCACCTGCTGGTCGACGGGCGCACCGCGGTCGGCGCCCTGGTCGACTTCGGTCTGCACGTGTTCCACAACGGCGCGCACCTGGCCGCGTCCTGGCACGGCCCGTTCTACTACCTGCCCAAGACCGAGAGCCACCTCGAGGCCCGGCTGTGGGACGACGTCTTCAGCTACGCGGAGGAGCGCCTCGACCTGGCGCACGGCACCATCCGCGCCACCGTCCTGATCGAGACGCTCCCGGCCGCCTTCGAGATGGAGGAGATCCTCTACGAGCTGCGCGAGCACGCCTCCGGGCTGAACGCGGGCCGCTGGGACTACCTGTTCAGCGCCATCAAGGTGCTGCGCGAGGCGGGGCCGGACTTCACGCTGCCGGACCGCAACGCCGTGACGATGACGGCCCCGTTCCTGCGGGCCTACACCGAGCTGCTCGTGTCCACCTGCCACCGACGCGGCGCCTTCGCCATCGGCGGGATGAGCGCGTTCATCCCGAGCCGTCGCGACCCCGAGGTCAACGCCGTGGCGCTGGACAAGGTGCGGGCGGACAAGACCCGGGAGTCCGGGGACGGGTTCGACGGCTCCTGGGTCGCGCACCCGGACCTGGTGCCGGTCTGCGAGGAGGTGTTCACCGCCGTCCTGGGTGAGCGGCCCAACCAGCTCGACCGGCTGCGACCCGACGTGCACGTCACCGCCGCGGACCTGCTCGACCTGGGCTCGACGCCCGGGCAGGCCACCGCGGCCGGGCTGCGGGGCAACGTCGACGTGGCGCTGCGCTACCTGTCGGCCTGGCTCGGCGGCTCGGGCGCGGTCGCCATCCACAACCTGATGGAGGACGCCGCGACGGCCGAGATCAGCCGCTCGCAGGTCTGGCAGTGGGTCCGCAACGAGGTGGTCCTGGACGACGGCGCCACCGTGACGCGCGAGCTGGTCCGCCGCGTCGTCGACGACGTCGCCGGCGGGTTGACGGACCTGCCGCACGTCGACCGCGCCCGCGAGCTGTTCGAGCAGGTCGCACTGGCCGAGGAGTTCGTCGACTTCCTCACGCTGCCGGCCTACCGCCTGGTGGACTGAGGTGGTGCTGCTGGACGAGGTGTCGGACCTGCTGGCCGAGGACGACGCCGCGTTCGCCGCGGCGTACCGGGGTGACAGCTCCCGCCCGCAACCGGTCCACACCTGCTACGTCCCGGCCGACCGGGTCGAGGCGTCGACGCCGCGGGCCTGGGGCGACGTCGCGCTGCAGGTGCTGGCCGAGGCCGCCCCCGACGCCGCCGCCCTGGCGCTGCTCACCGGCGTCGGTGTCGAGGCCGCGGACGAGGTCCGGCCCCGGGTCGCCGCCAAGCTGCGCGGGCGGCCCGTCGAGGACCTGCGGGTCGACTTCGAGGACGGGTACGGCCTGCGCCCGGACGACGTCGAGGACGCCGACGCCGACGCGGCCGGACGGGCGCTGGCGGCCTGGCGCGAGGACCCCGCGGGGCCCTTCGTCGCCGGGGTACGGGTCAAGGGGCTGCAACCGGAGACCCGCGAGCGCGGGCTGCGCACGCTCGGCGTCGTCGTCGCCTCGGCCGTGGCCGCGGGCGGTCTGCCCGACCGGTTCGTCGTCACCTGGCCCAAGGTCACCTCCGCGGCGCAGGTCCGCGCGGCCGCCCTGGTCGCGGCGCGGCTGGAGGCCGAGCACGGCCTCCCCGACGGGACCGTCCGTCTCGAGCTGCAGGTCGAGATGCCCCAGGCCGTCCTCGGCGCCGACGGCGGCGCGACGGTCGCGGTCATGCTCCAGGCCGGAGCCGGCCGGGTCGAGGGCCTGCACTACGGCACCTACGACTTCAGCGCCGCCCTGGGCGTCGGCCCGCTCGACCAGTCCCTGGACCACCCGCTGGCCGACCACGCCAAGGCCGTCATGCAGCTGGCCGCCGCCGGCACCGGGGTGCGGGTGAGCGACGGGTCGACCAACGTGCTGCCCGTCGGTGACGCGGACCAGGTCGCGGACGCGCTGCGGCTGCACGCCCGTCTCGTCGCCCGGGCCCAGGCCCGGGCGCTGCGGCAGGGCTGGGACCTGCACCCCGGCCAGCTCGTCACCCGGTACGCGGCGACGTTCCTGGCGCTCCGGGCCGAGCTGGACGCCGCCGCCGCACGGCTGCGCGCGTACACCGCCCGGGCGGACGACGTGGACGCCCCGCAGGTGCTCGACGAGCCCGCCACCGCTCAGGCGCTGGCGGCCGCGGTGCTGCGGGGCGTGGACTGCGGGGCGGTCGACCTCGCGGAGGCGGTGGACGCGACCGGGTGCACCCCGGGGCAGCTGGTCCGGCTCGCCCGGCGCACCACGACGGGAGGGGCCGGATGAGCCGCGACCTCACCGACGACGGGCTCGACGCGGGCACCGCGCAGCTCGACCTGCTCCTGCTGGCGCGGCGGGCGGTCGTGCACACCGTCGACGGCCCGGTCGAGCGGCCCGCGGTCGTGGGGGTCCGGGACGGCCGGGTCGTCCTGCTCCACGACGGCCACGACCCCGGCGCCGGCGGGTCCGGTGGTGTCGACCTGGCGTACCTGCCGGAGCCGGCGGACCTCCCCACCGCGGCCCGCGTCGTCGAGCTGGCCGACGACGAGGTGCTGCTGCCCGGTCTGGTCGACAGCCACGTGCACGTCAACGAGCCCGGCCGCACCCACTGGGAGGGGTTCGCCACCGCCACCCGGGCCGCAGCCGCCGGCGGCACCACGACCCTGGTCGACATGCCGCTCAACTCGGTCCCGCCGACGACCACGGTGGCGAACCTGCGCGCCAAGCAGGAGGCCGCGCAGGGCCGGACCTACGTCGACGTCGCCTTCTGGGGCGGGGCGGTCCCGGAGAACCTGGCCGACCTCGGGCCGTTGCACGACGCCGGGGTGCTCGGGTTCAAGTCGTTCCTCGCCCCGTCGGGCGTGCCGGAGTTCGGGCACCTCGACGAGGCGACCCTGCGGGAGGTCCTGACGCGGGTGGCGGCGCTGGACGCGACGCTCGTCGTCCACGCGGAGGACCCCGGCGTCCTGGCCGGCGCCCCCGAGGCCACCGGGCCGCGCTACGCCGACTTCCTGGCCTCGCGACCCGACTCCTCGGAGGTGGTGGCGGTCGAGCGGCTGCTCGGCCTGGCCGCCGACGCGGGGGCCCGGGTCCACGTGCTGCACCTGTCCAGCGCCGCGGCGCTGCCCGCGCTGGCCGCGGCCCGCTCGGCCGGGCAGGCGGTGACCGTCGAGACCTGCCCCCACTACCTGGTGCTGGCGGCCGAGGACGTCCCGGACGGCGCCACGACGTACAAGTGCTGCCCACCGATCCGGGACGCGGCCAACGCCGACGCCCTCTGGCGGGCCCTGGCCGACGGCGTCATCGACTGCGTGGTCAGCGACCACTCCCCCTCGACCGAGCAGGACAAGCGGCTGGACACCGGCGACTTCGGCGACGCGTGGGGCGGCATCTCGTCCCTGCAGCTGCTGCTGCCGCTGCTGTGGACCGAGGCCCGGGCCCGCGGGTTCACCCTGGCCGACGTGGTCCGCTGGGCCGCCGTCGGCCCGGCCCGGGTCGCGCGGCTGGACACGTTGGGCCGACTCGCCGTCGGCGCCCCCGCCGACCTCGTGGTCCTCGCACCGGACGAGCCGTTCGTGGTGGACCCCGACACGCTGCACCACCGCAACCGCATCACCGCCTACGCGGGTCGCACCCTGACCGGCACCGTCCGCAGCACGTGGCTCGCGGGGGTCGAGGTCGACCTCACCGCCGAGCCCCGCGGACGCCTGCTCACCCGAGGAGACGCATGAGCCCCCACGCGCCGGACGCACCCCAGAGCCGCGACGAGCTGGTCGACCTGGCCTCCCGCGCCCTGGGCGGGCGGGTGATCGCCGCGAACGACGAGCTGTTCGCCGACCGCCGTCACCTCATCGCGACCGGCCCGGCTGCCTGGGACCCGACGACCTTCGGCCCCGACGGCAAGGTCTACGACGGGTGGGAGACCCGACGTCGACGTGGGCCGCTGGGCTCGTTGCCGGGTCCCGACGACAACGACGACGCGATCGTGCGGCTGGGTGCGCCCGGCACCGTCCGCCGCGTCGTGGTGGACACCGCGCACTTCACCGGCAACTACCCCGCCTCGGCCTCGGTGGAGGCGCTGCGGGTGGACGGCTACCCCTCCCTGGACGACCTCGAGGCCGCGCCGTGGACGACGCTGGTGGCGCGCAGCCCGCTGCGCGGTGACACCGAGAACACGTTCGACGTCGCCGGCGGCAGCACCTGGACCCACGTCCGGCTGCGGATCTACCCGGACGGCGGCGTCGCCCGGCTGCGCGTCCTGGGGGAGGTGCGCCCCGACCCCCGCTTCCTCGAGGGCACCGTCGACCTGCTCGCGGCCCAGCACGGCGGGCGGGTGGTGGGCTGCTCGGACCGGTTCTACTCCTCCCCCGGCAACCTGCTCCGTCCCGGGGTCGCACCCACCATCGGCGAGGGCTGGGAGACGGCCCGCCGTCGCGTCGCGGGCAACGAGTGGGTGACGTTCGCGCTGGCCGCCGCCGGGGTGCCGCGGGTGCTCGAGGTCGACACCACGCACTACGTCGGCAACCCGCCCGGTGCCGCGTCGCTGCGCGGGGTCGACGCCCGGTCGGCCTCGCTGGACGACCTCGGCGCGTGGGTGCAGCTCGTGCCGCTGACGGCGCTGCTGCCCGACACCGTGCACCGCTTCCGGCTGCGGGACGCGGGGACCGAGGTCCCGACCGTGACCCACGTCCGCCTCGACATCCACCCCGACGGCGGCGTCAACCGGGTCCGGTTGCCCGGCGAGGTCGACGCGGGCGCGCTGCAGGGGTTGCGCGACGCCTGGGACGCCTGAGCCACGTCACGCCCGGTCTGCACCAGCTCCTGACCCACGACGGGTGTCGACGGTGCTACCCGCCCCGGACGCACGAACGCCCCCGGCGGTGAGCCGGGGGCGTTCGGGTGGTGCGACGGTCCGGTGGAGCAGAGGTCAGTCGCGAGCCTTGAGGCGACGCAGGCCGGACAGGCCCTTGCGCTGCTCCTCGGGCTTCTGCTGCTCCCCCTGCTGGGCGCCGAGCACGATCAGCAGGCCGGCGACGGCGGGGATCGCGAACTGGACGAGGCGCAGCCGCTTCATGGCCTCGGCCACGTCGGTCGGGGTCTCGCCGGAGGGCACGACGGCGCCCTCGGCGGGCACCTGGCCGGCCTTGCCGACCTGCGCGCCCAGGACACCGCTGTAGGCGGTGAGGCCGACGCCGGCGACGGTGAGGACGGACTTGACCACGGTGTTGCCGCGGGTCCCCTCCTGGTGGGCGGCGCGGTCGCGGTTGGCGATCAGCAGACCGAGGCCGCCGATGACGTGCGCGCCGATGGCGGCGGCGTTGACGGGCGCCCAGCGGGCCCAGCCGACCGACGCCACGCGGGCCCGGTCGTCCTTCTGGGCGACCTGGTTGGCGGCGCCGTTCAGGCCCACCGCACCCATCAGGGTGCCGCCGAACCAGGCGGCGGCACCGAGGTCGTGCAGGACGCGTACGACGGTGTTGCGGTTGCTCATGGGGGATCCTCTCGACGATCGGGCGGGGCTCCCCCGTCCAGGGGACCCGTACCCGGCCCGAGGACGACTACGCCTTCGTGGGCGGTCCAGTCCTCGGCCGGGGTCGTTCGTCGCCTCAGGCGACCTGCTCGGCGAGGGCGTTGAGGGAGTCCTCGAGCTGGCCCTCGCTGACGAGCGGGAACGAGATCTTCTTCAGCAGGTCCTTGTCGGTGACCTTGGCCCAGTCGTACGTCAGGGTGACCACGGTCGAGTCGGAGCCCTGCGCCTCGAGCTCCCACTTCCACTCCCAGCCGGGGGGAGGCGTGTCGGCGGGGGCGGTCTGCCAGACCAGCAGGTGGTTCTCCCGGTAGCCGGTGACCGTGTTGTCGGTCTGGTACTCCCCGCCCATGTGGTCGCCCTGCATGTTCATGCGGAACACCTGACCGGAGCCGGTGATCCTGTCCGACCTCTCGTCGCTGCGGACGAAGCCGGACCCGTCGAGCTGCGCGTGCCGCTCGGGGTTCGACAGCACCTCGAAGATGTCCTTGGCCGAGGCGTCGATGGTGCGGCTGACGGTGACGTGCGTGTCTGTCGTGGTCATGGTCCTGAGGTGCCCAGATGTCCGGCGGATCATGCGCCTCGCAGGTCAGACCCGGGGTCGGACCCGGTTCAGGCGCCCGTCCCGACGTCGTCCAGCCGGTCGGCCCCGTCGCGGGAGTCGGTGCCCTGCAGCTCGCGGGCGGCCTCGCCGATGATGGCGCTGTAGGTGGGGTAGGCGAACTCCACCGTGGCCAGGGTCGACACGTCGACACCGGCCGCCATGGCGGTGGTGACGGCCTGGATGACCTCGACCGCGGACTCGCCGACCGCGTGGGCACCGAGCACGACCTCGCGCCGGCGGTCGGTGATGAGCTTGAGGAACCCCTCGTCGCGACCGTCGATGATGGGCCGCTCCATCGCCGCGTAGGGCACGGTGACCACGACCACCGCCTCGTCGCGCTCGCGGGCCTGGGCCTCCGTGAGACCCACCCCGGCGTAGTCGGGGTCGGTGAACCCGCCGGAGGGCATCAGGTGGTGGGTGCTGCGACGGGTCGCGCCGAGGACGGCGTGCTTGGCGGCGGCCTCCGCCTCGACGTGGGCGGCCTGCACGAGCATGGCCTGCTGGTTGGCGTCGCCCGCGGCGTAGACGTGGGGGACGTTGGTGCGCAGGTAGGCGTCGACGGGGATGGCCGGTCCGTCGGTCTCGACGCCCGCGGCGTCCAGGCCGAGCCCGTCGATCGCGGCGGGCCAGCCGGTGCTCATGATCACGGCGTCGAAGGTCTCGTGGTGCTCGCCGTCGTCGTCCACCCAGCCCAGGTCGATGGCCCCGTCGTCGGTGCGGGCCAGGCCCGTCACGGTCCGGATCCCGGTCCGGACCGTGACGCCGTCGGCCTCGAAGCTCTCGCGGACGACGCGGGCGATGTCGGCGTCGGCCGACATCAGGATGCGGGGCGCCACCTCGAGCAGCGTGACCTGCGAGCCGAACGCGGAGAAGTTGGTGACCAGCTGCGCCCCGGTGTTGCCGGCCCCGATGACGGCGAGGCGAGCCGGCACGTCGGGCAGGTCGAGGACCTGCTCCGGCACGTGGGCCAGCTCCGCGCCGGGCACGGGCAGCCGCCTGGACCGCCCGCCGACGGCCAGGATGACGGTGTCGCCGCGCAGCCGGCGCCCGGAGTCGGCCAGCTCCAGCGTGTGCGGGTCGACGAAGCGCGCGGGCCCCTCGAGGAACAGGTCGACACCGAGCCGCTCCAGCCGGCCCGGGTCGTCCTTGGCGGCCAGCACGTCGCCGATGACCGAACGGACCTGGGCGACCGTGCGGGTCCAGTCGACCGCGGGCTCACCCACGCCGATGCCGTACTCGGCGGAGCTGCGCACCTCGCGCAGGAACCGGGCCGTCCGGGCCAGCACGCGGGTCGGCACGCACCCGGTGTTGACGCAGGTCCCGCCCGTGCGGCGGGCCTCGGCCACGGCGACGCGGGCGCCCAGCTCGGCGGCCCTGACGGCCGCGGCGGTGCCGGCCGGCCCGGCGCCGACGACGACGACGTCGTAGGAGGCGACCTGGTCGTCGAGGCCGAACCGGGGCCGGTCGTCGGGCCGGTGATCGGACCGGTCCTCGGGTCCGGCGTCGCGGTGGCGGTCGGGGGCGGCGGGGGGCGCCTCGGGCACAGGTGTCTCCGTGGGTCGTCGCGGGACGGGTGGGACCAGTCTGACCGACGGGGTCGGCTCAGCGGGCGGTGGCCTCGGCGCGCTGCCGCAGCACCGCACCGAGGGACAGCACCTCGTCGAGGTCGCGCGTGAGGTCCACGACGGGGGCGAGGGCAGGATCGGGGGCGGGGACCGGGACGGGGGCGTGGCGACGACGGGCGTGCCGGACCCGGAGCCCCGTCACGTCCACCGGGGCCCGCGGCACCAGCGCACGCAGCGGCTCGGTCAGCTCGACGGGTCGGTCCACCTGCACCACGGCCCGGCAGCGGCGACGCACGTCCGCCGGCACCGCGCCCACGTGCACGCGAGGGTCGTGACCGAGCGGCCCGCCGGGGCGCGCGACGTGGCCGTCCCGCAGCCACACGCCGGCGTCGGTTCCCGCGAGCAGCGAGGCGAGGCAGAGCAGGGCCTGCTCCTCGCCCCAGCCGCGGTCGTCGACCTCCACCACCACGACCGGGTACTCCCAGACCAGGCCGGGCGGGCGCGTCGCCTCCGAGGGCAGCAACCGGGCGAGGGCCATGGCCTGCGCGTTCTGGACGCCGACCCGGTCGACCTCGCGCCCGGAGAAGTCGGGGCCGTCGTGCCAGGCGACGGCCTCCCGGACGTGGCGCAGCTCGGCCCCCGCGAGCCAGCAGCGGTTGACGACCTCGTAGTCCTCGCCGCCGTAGCCGACGAAACGCTCGTCCCAGCCACCGGCCCGCTCCAGCACGGAGCGATGCACGCTGAGGACGGCGCCGATGACGTAGCGGTAGGACTCGTCGTCGGCGGCCCGCAGGTCGTCGGTCCAGCGGTAGCCGTCCAGCAGCCACTCCGGCTCGGTGAGCTCCGGTGGCCCCGGCCGACGACCCGCGAACCAGTCGAGCAGCTCCTCGGGCCCCCAGCCCTGCAGCTCGGCGTGCCGGCGGCGGCCGGCGACGAGGACGTCCGGCGTGCGGTCCGCCTCCGCGAGCACGGCCTCGAGGTACCCGGGCTCGGGGATCGTGTCGGCGTCGAGGAAGCAGATCAGGTCCCCCGTGGTCGCCCGGACCCCGAGGTTGCGCACCGCGGCCGCCCGGAAGCCCAGGTCGGGCTGGATGACGACCCCCACGCGGAACGGCTGCTCCCCGACGTCGGGCGGCACGGGCGAGCCGTCGTCCGCGACCACCACCTCGAACCGCTCCGGGGCCAGCGTCTGCACCCGCAACGCCGCCAGGACCAGGGCCAGCGACGCGGGCTGGTCGTAGTGGGCCACCACGACGGACACCTCGACCCGGTTCACGCGACCACCTCCCCGAAGGTCGCGGCGGCGGCCGCGGCGGGGTCGGGGACGACCGCGTCGACGTCGGTCCAGGTGGACGCGGGGTCGCGCAACGCCGCCCGCACGCCTGCGGCCAGGGCCTCGGGGGTGTCGTCGACCAGCAGGAGCGTGCCCGGGGACCGGCGCTCGACCTCGTCGGTGTAGCGGCTGCGGGTGGCGACCGGGCGCCGCCCGGCCGCGGTCCACTGCGTGAGCGACCCGGAGGCGGACACGTGCCGGGGCGCGAACACCGGCACGGCCGCCTGCCGCAGCAGCGCGGGCAGCTGCTCGTCGTCGACCCAGCCGTCCACGATCACCCGGCGCCCGGTGGCGGCGCCGCGCTCGCGCAGCCCCCGGACCACGTCCTCGTGACCCGGCGACGGCCCGCCGAGGACGCGGAGCACGACGTCGTCGGGCAGGCCCGCGAGCGCCTCGAGGACCTCGGTGTGCCCCTTGCCCGGGTAGACGAACCCCAGGACGGCCACCTCGCGGTCGGTCGACGACGGCCCGGTCGCCGACGGCCCGGTCGGCCCAGCGTCCCGACCGGCCGGCGCCGCCAGCGGGACGACGTGCACCCGGGGTTCGTCGACCGACCCGTGCCCGACCGACCCGTGCCCGACCGACCCGTGCCCACGCGCCTCGTCGGCGGTCCGGCGCAGCACGTCGGTCAGCAGCCCGCGCTCGTGCTCGCTGCTGACGACCACGCGGGACGCCACCGCGACGACGCCGGCGTAGCAGGCGCGCCGCCGGGCCCACGGCGCCCCGTCGGACGGCTGCGGCAGGTCGTGCAGGGTCACCGACAGCGCCCGCCCTGCGGCCAGGGCACGCAGCACGTCGAGCGCCTCCTCGGGCGAGGACCCGAACAGGTGGTCGGTGACGTGGGTGTGGACGGGCACCCCGGCAGGCAGCCGCGACAGCAGCTCGGGCAGGTCGGCAGCACCCACCCGGCGCGGGACGCGGACGACCTGCGCGGCCGGGGTGCCGCTCACCTCCAGCAGCAGCTCCGCGTAGCGGGTGACGCCGTGCCGTTCGGGCCCCACCACGAGGTGGTGCAGCGGCCCGGTCACAGGCCCAGCACCGCCATGGTGGCGCCATGACGCTCCAGGCCGGCCCGCACGACCTCGGGATGACGGCCGTACCAGCGCAGCTGCTCGGCGACCACCTCGTCGTCGGGGACCGGGGCGCCGTCCACGAGCCAGCCCTCGCGGGCGCGGGTCGTGTCCAGGCCCAGGGCCGCGAGCACGTCGGCGTCCAGCGGTGACATCACCGACCACAGCAGGGTGCGCCCGGGGTCGAGGGCCTCGTGGTCGTCACCCAGCTCGTCGAGCACCCGCCGCGCCAGGCCGAGGAGCACCGGGTTGCCCGGGTGGTTGAGGGTGTGGGAGGCGTCGGCACCGGCCGCCTCGAGCAGGTCGTGGACGGGGATCGTGCCGTGCCGCTGCTCCCGACGGACCAGCTCGGCCTGGGACCGGCGGGCGACCTCGCGGACGCCGTCGGCCGGCACGGCGGGCCGGCCCGCGGGGGCGGCCGAGGACCGTGAGCCGTCGATGCTGGCGGCCAGGGCCAGCGTGCGCAGGTCGTGGTAGGGCACGACGGGCGGGTCGCCGACACCGTCCACCCGGACCAGGGCCTGGAACGGGCGCAACCGGCCGTCACGGACCACGGGGTACATGACCACCCGGGCGTCGGGGGCGGCCGCCCGCACGTCCTCGGTCCCGAGCGGCAGGTCGTGGTAGCCGGTGCGGACGGGCTGGGTGACGAGCACGTCGGCCCGGGCGAGCAGGCGCTGCAGCGGCTCGACGTCCGTGGCGGTCAGCTCGTGCACCGCCGGCACGCGCACGGTCCGGAACCGGTCGGTGCTGGTCTCCAGGACCACCCGCAGGGCCTCGGCCTGGCAGTTGCCGTGCACCACCAGCAGCGGGGCGTCCCCCTCCGGCGCCGCCGCACCCAGCGGTCCGACGCCGTAGAAGTCGCGGAAGTGCCAGGTGCGTCCGTCGACGCCGGCGGGCGGACCGGCGTCGGGTGCCGGGCCGGGGGGCGTGACCGCGCCCGTCATCGCCGGCCACCCGCGGCGGCGAGACGGTGCACCCGGTCGTGCTCGTGGACACCCCGCGCGCGGCCCGACACCCGCTCGGTGAGCACGCTGGCCCGACGGGGCCCTGCCGTCACCGCACGGCGGAGCGCGTCGACCAGCGAGGCGCGGTCGGGACCGGCGGGACCGGCGCGGAACGTGTGCACGGGCTGCTGCTCGGACCACCGACCGCCCTCGGGCGCGACGACGGGGGTCCCGACGTCGTAGCAGCTCTCCACCCAGCCGCTGTGCGTGCCCCAGCGGTACGGCAGCACCAGGGCCGACAGCGACGACAGCTCGTCCCAGAGCTCGGGCTCCGGCATCCGGCCACCGACCCGCAGGTCGAGCTGGGGGGCGCGCGAGGGCCGGTGCAGCTCGCGGAACAGGTCGCGGTCGGGCCGCGGGAACCCGGCCGCGAGGACCTCCTCCCGCAGGTGGACGCGGAGGGTGGCCGTGGGCAGCTCGGTGACGGCGTCGAGCAGGGCCAGCACGATCCTGCGGTCGGTGCTGGGCCGCAGCATGCCCAGGTGCAGGCCGATGACGGGGGCGCCCACGGAGCGGGGGCGCGTGCGGGCCAGGACCTCGGTCGGCGCCAGGTGGGGGTGGGGGACGACGGTGGCGTCGCGGCCCCACCGGCGGCGGATCTCCTCGGCCGCACCGCGGGTCAGGGTCAGCACCACCGCCGCGTGCTCGGCCAGCACCGCCAGCTGCTGCTCGTGCCGGGTCTGGTCGACCAGGTGCGGGTTGGTGAGGTCGTGCGCGGTCCACACCAGCGGACGACCCACCTCGGCCAGCGCGTCGACCAGGTCGCGGAGGTCGGTCACCGACACCTGCTCGAACCCGAAGTGCAGGTGCAGGACGTCGAACTCGCCCGCGTGCTCGCGGACCCAGGCCGCCCCGTCGTCCCACGAGAACCGCGGGAGCCGGGGCGCCGGGGCGTCGACCGACGACACGTGCGTGACGTAGGCGTGGCCGTCGGGGACGTGGACCACCCGGGGGCGGACCCCGGTCGCCCCGCCGCCGGTCACCGGACGCCTCCGTGGACGACCGGCGGGGCCGGCCGGTCGGGGGTCACCGCGGCGAGGGTGCGCTCGAGGAGGTCGGCCGCGCGCTGGGCGCCGCGACCGTCGGACCAGCGGAGCCAGCGGTCGGGTGCCCCGGAGGCACCGGCCGCGACGCGGTCGAGCAGACCGGGCCACACGCCGGGGGTCGGCCAGGTGGCGGCCACCTCGGCGCACCCGAGCCGGGCCAGCAGCCGGGCGAGCTCGTGCTGCTCGTCGAAGGGGCGCGGCTGGGGCAGGGCCAGGAACGGTCGCCCGGCGGCCGCGACCTCGGCGACCAGGCCTCCGCCGCTGGGCCCGACCACGACGTCGGCGTGGTGCAGCAGGCCGCGGACGTCGGCAAGCGTGCCGTGCTCCACGACCAGACCTGGGCCCGCGGCCGACGGGGCCGGACGACGGCGGTCCGGGCCCGCCCCGAGCTCGCCGGCGACGTGCCAGCACCACCCCGGGGTGGCCGCGGCCGCCGCACGGACGTCGTCGCGGCCGATGCGGTGCCCGCCGGAGCCGAGCACCAGGGCGACGCAGCGCCCGTCGTGGTCGCAGCCGACCAGCGGGAGGGCGGCTGCGGCCCGGTCGTCGCGGGAGAACGCCCCGGTCCACTCGGTCCGGCCGTGACGGGCCCCCGAGGCACCCGCCTCCTGCGGCCAGGGGGCCAGCAGCGCGGCCGCGGTGTCGTAGCCGAGCCGGTGGGCGGTGTCGTCGCGCACCCCCGGCTGGACGACCGCCACGGTCGCCACCCCGAGCAGGCGCGCCAGCAGCAGCATCTCCACCGAGACGTCGACCACCAGCAGGCGGCAGCCGGTCGCCCGTACCCACTCCGTGACGGCCTGCGCCCGGCCCAGCATCCCGGCCTCGCCCAGGGGCGCCCAGTGCAGCGCACCGCCGGCGGTCGGGTCGACGGCCGCGGCGCCCGGCTCTCCCGTCGCGTCGGTGGGCAGCGGCAGCCAGTCGACGCCCTCCGCGGGCGGTCCGCTGCCCATGCCGGTCACGGGCACGGACAGGTGGGGGGCCACGGCCTCGAGCCGGCGCCGGTGCCCGGAGCCGTGGTCGTGCACGTACCAGCCGATCACGCGGCGGCCCCGGAGTAGAGCTCGAGGTACCGCTCGGCCATCGAGCCCGCGCTGAGGTGGACCAGCGCCCGCGCCCGGACCGCGCTGCGGTCCAGCTCCTCGGCCGCGACGACGGCTCGGGCCAGGTCCGCGACGTCACCGGCCCGGGCCAGGACCCCGCCCCCGGCCCCGACGACCTCACCGACCCCGCCGCGGTCGAACGCGGCGACAGGGGTGCCGCAGAGCATGGCCTCGGCCGCGACCAGCCCGAACGGCTCGTCCCAGCACGGTGTGACCAGCACGCACGAGGCGGCCCCGACCAGCCGGGCGAGCGCGGCGCTGTCCAGGTGGCCGACGTACACGGCGTCGGCGGACAGCAGCGGTGCGACCTCGGCCTCGAAGTAGGCGTGGTCGTGCACCGGCCCGGCCAGCACGATGCGCCGCCCGAGGCGCGCCGCGGCCTGGACCGCCAGGTGGGGGGCCTTCTCGGGGACGATGCGCCCCGACCAGACCAGGTCGCCGCCGCCCGGGCCCGCGGGCCACAGGGCGGGGTCGAGGCCGTTGGGGACCACGTCGACCGGACCGAGCACGTCGGACCAGCGGTCGGCGACGTCCTGCGACACGGCGACGAAGCGGGAGCAGCCGCCGCTGTCCAGCGCGCCGGCCTCCTGCCACGGGTTGGGCGGCGTGTGCAGGGTGGTGACCATCGGGGTGGGCAGGAGCCCGGCCATGGCCAGGGGCAGGTAGTGCAGGCTGTTGTTGTGGACCAGGTCGAGGCGGTCCACGTCGCGGAGCAGCCGCGACACGGTCTGCTGCATGCACCGGTGCTCCCACAGGAAGTGCTCCGGCGGGGCCGCGATGTCGGCCCGGGCGGCCGGGGAGATCTCCGGCGGGGCGAACACGGGCACGACCTTGGCGACCGAGCGGTCGCTGTCGCCGTGGGCGTAGAGCACGACGTGGTGCCCGGCCGCGGTGAGGGCCCGCGCGAGGGACCAGGTGTGGGCCTCCAGGCCACCCGCGAACGGCTGCGCGATGGGGAACCTGACGGGGGCGATGATGCCGATCCGCAGCCGGCGGCCCGAGGGCTCCGCTGTCGTCATGGCCACCCCGGCGGGCGGTCGCACCCGGCGGGCGGTCGCGAGGTGGTCCAGCACGGCGTCAACCATCCGAGCTCCGTCCTGACGGCCCGAACCTCGGGCGCACGATCCGCCGGACCGGGGGTGCCGGGTGGCGGGCCACGAAGGCGTGACCAGGGGGGGGTACCCCGATTCGGCTCCGGTTAACTACGCCCAGGGTGGGGGGCCTTGATGTGCTCTGATGAGCGGGTGGAACAGACCGTGGGCCCAGCCGTGGACACCGCCGTGGACACCGCCGTGGTGACGATCGTCCGCGGGCGGCTGGACCACCTGCAGCGGCAGGCGTGGGGGCTGGCCCGGCAGGACGAGCCCGCGTTCCGGTGGGTCGTGGTGCAGATGGGCGGTCCCGACGTGCGCGAGGCCGCCCGTCAGGACGGCCTTGACCCGCTCGTCGTCGACCTGCCCGTCGACGACGGCGAGCCGTTGCCGTTGGCGGCCGCGCGCAACGCCGGCATCGCCGCGGCCGAGGGCTGCTCGACGGTGGTCCTCCTCGACGTCGACGTCGTCCCGGCGCCGGACCTGGTCCGCACCTACGTCGAGGCCGTCCGGCGCACCGGCGGAGTGGTCGGCGGGCCCGTGGGCTACCTGCCGCCCGACGTCCCGCGGACCCGCGACGACCTCGCCGACCTGCCGGCGCAGGCGCAGCCGCACCCGGCCCGCCCGGTCCCGGCCCCCGGTGAGCTGCTGGCCGAGGACCGCTGGGAGCTGCTGTGGACCCTGTCCCTGGCCGCCCCGGTCGACCTGCTGCACCGCGCCGGCGGCTTCGACGAGCGCTACGTGGGCTACGGCGGCGAGGACACCGACTTCGCGATGCGGCTGCGGCAGGCCGGGGCGACGCTGCACTGGGTGGGCGGTGCGATGGGCTACCACCAGCACCACGACGAGGTGGGCCGCCGGGACAAGGTCTCCGACGTGGTCCGCAACGCGACGCTCTTCCACCGGACGTGGGGCTGGTGGCCGATGGAGGGGTGGTTGACGGAGCTCGCCCGTGACGGCGTCGTGCAGTGGCAGCCCGAGGGGGACGTGCTGCGTCTGGTGTGAGCGGTGGCGCCCCCCGCCTGTCGCGGGTGCTGGGCGCGTGAGCCTAGGGTCGGCCCGATGACCAAGAAGATCGAGGAGCTCGCCTGGGCCGAGACGCCGATGGGCGAGATCACCCTGCGACGCCGCGTCGAGCCGACGCTGCAGGTGGACGTCTACGAGGTGAAGCTCGGCGAGGAGTTCCTCATGTCGAGCCTGTTCACCGACTCCGAGGTCGCCCTGGCCCGCCTCGGTCTGGCCGCCACCGCGGACCCCTCGCCCGGCCCCGGCCTCGACGTCCTGGTCGGCGGGCTCGGGCTCGGGTACACCGCCCGCGCCGTGCTCACCGACGACCGGGTCGCCTCGCTCGTGGTGGTCGACGCGCTGGCCGAGGTCATCGACTGGCACACCCGGCACCTGCTGCCGGGCAGCGTCGAGCTGACCGGCGACCCGCGCACCCGACTGGTCCACGGCGACTTCTTCGCCCTCGCCCGCGGCGAGGGCGGCCTGGACCCGGACGTGCCCGGGCGGCGCTTCCACGCGGTGCTGGTCGACATCGACCACACCCCCGACCACGTGCTGCACCCCAGCCACGCGGACTTCTACTCCCCGGCCGGCCTGCGCCGGGTCCGGGCGTCGTTGCACCCCGGCGGGGTGTTCGGGCTCTGGTCGGACGACCCGCCCCACGACGGCTTCCTGACCGTGCTGCGGCAGGTGTTCGACGAGGTCGACGCCCACGTCGTCAGCTTCGACAACTTCCACACCGGCGGGGTGTCGGCCTGCACGGTGTACGTGGCGCGATGACCGCGGCGCACGTCCGGGTCGCCGTGGTCGGCGCGGGGTTCGCCGGTCTGGGGATGGCGGCCCGCCTGCGCCAGGGCGGCGAGCGCAGCCTGGTGGTGCTGGAGCGGGCCGACGAGGTCGGCGGCACCTGGCGGGAGAACACCTACCCGGGAGCCGCCTGCGACATCCGCAGCGACCTGTACTCGTTCTCCTTCGCGCCCAACCCGGGCTGGACCTCGCTGTACGCGGGCCAGGCCGAGATCAAGGCCTACCTCGAGCGCACGACCGACCAGCAGGGCCTGCGGCCGTACCTGCGCCTGGGCACCGAGGTCGGCCGGGCCACGTGGGACGAGGCGGCCGCGCTGTGGCGCGTCGACACGAACCGGGGTGCGTGGACCGCCGAGGTGCTGGTGGTCGCCACGGGCCCGCTGGTGCAGCCGCGCTGGCCCGACCTGCCCGGCCTGGAGACGTTCGCCGGGCCGCGGCTGCACTCGGCGGAGTGGGACCACGACGTCGAGCTGACCGGACGTCGGGTGGGCGTGATCGGGACGGGCGCGTCGGCGGTGCAGCTGGTGCCGCCGGTGGCCGAGCGGGCCGCGCACCTGACGGTGTTCCAGCGCAGCGCACCGTGGGTGGTGCCGCGCGGCGACCACGGGACGTCGGCCCTGCGTCGGCGCGTGTTCGAGCGGGTGCCGTGGCTGCAGCGGCTCTCGCGGGAGCGGGTGCTGCGACGCAACGACCTCAACCACGTGGTCCTGGCCAACCGTGCGGTCGGTCGGGTCGCGGAGCGGGTGGTCCTGGCCTGGCTGCACCGGCAGGTCGCGGACCCCGCCCTGCGGCGGGCCCTGACCCCGGGCTACCGGCTGGGCTGCAAGCGGATCCTGGTCAGCGACGACTACTACCCCGCCCTGACCCGGGACGACGTCGACCTGGTGACCGACGCCATCACCCGCGTCACGCCGACCGGTGTCGTCACGGCCGACGGCACCGAGCACCCGCTCGACGTGCTGGTGTGCAGCACGGGTTTCGTGGCCACGGACCCACCGGTGTCGCACCGGGTCGTGGGTCGGGACGGTCGCACCCTGGCGCAGCACTGGTCCGAGACCGGCATGCAGGCCCTGCGCGGGACCACCGTGGCCGGGTTCCCGAACCTGTTCTACCTGGTGGGGCCGAACACCGCCCTGGGCCACAACAGCATCGTGGAGGTCATCGAGGCGCAGGTCGACCACGTCCGGCAGGTCCTGGACCGGGCGGGCGCCGGGCTGTGGGCGGGCGAGCGCGCGGTGGTCGAGACCACGCGGGCGGCCCAGCAGGCCTGGAGCGCCCAGGTCCAGGCCGACCTGGCCCGCTCGGTCTGGGTGACCGGCGGCTGCACCAGCTTCTACCTGGACGCCGAGGGCCGGAACACCACGCTGTGGCCGCACCGGGTGGCCGCGTTCCGCCGGGCGATGCGTCGGCCCGACGCCTCCGAGCACCACCGCAGGGTCGTCCGGGACCCGACCCGTGTCGAGGGGGTGGACGGTGCCGCCGTTCACCTTCGCTGACCGGGTCTGCCTGCTCACGGGGGCGGCGAGCGGCATCGGCGCCGCCCTGGCCCACGACCTGGCCTCGCGCGGCGCCCGGCTCGCCCTGGTCGACCAGGACGCCGACGGCCTGGCCGCGACGGCCCGCGCGGCCCGTCTCGGCGGCTCGCCCGACGTCAGCACGCACCTGGTCGACCTGGCCGCCGGTGGTGACCTCACCGACCTGGCCCGTGCCGTGGTCGACCGGCACGGCCGCATCGACCTGCTGGTCAACAACGCCGGCGTGGCCCTGGGCGGGCGGGTCGACCAGGTGTCCGTGGCCGACGTCGACCGGCTGCTGGCCGTCAACCTGCACGCGGTGGTCGCGCTGACCATCGCCTGCCTGCCGTCGATGCCGGCCGGCTCGCACCTGGTGTTCGTGTCCAGCGTGTTCGGCCTGGCCGCGCCGCCCGGCCAGGCCGCCTACGCGGCGAGCAAGTTCGGGGTGCGCGGGTTCGCGGAGGCGCTGCGGCACGAGCTCCGGGACGCCGGCACCGGGGTCACCGTCGTCCACCCGGGCGGCGTGCGTACGTCGATCGCCCGCTCGGCCCGGATGGGCGACGGGGTACCGGTCGACCAGGCGGCGGCGGGACTCGCCGAGATGGACCGGTTGCTGCGGATGCCGCCCCACCGGGCCGCGCGCCTGGTGCTGCGCGCGGTGCAGCGGCGCCGCGGCCGGGTCCTGGTCGGGGCGGAGTCGTACGTGCTCGACGTGCTCGTCCGGCTGGCCCCGCAGCGGTACTGGTCGGTGGTCGACCGGGTGACGCGCAGCCGGTTCGACGGGCGGTGGTGAGGGCCCTGCAGGTAGCAGGTGCTGGCCCCGTCGGACATGACGCGGGCCAGACCGAGGAGGCGCCCGTCGCGTCGGGCGGTCACGACGCGCGCGGAACCGGCCAGCGCCGCGACGAGCACCTCGGGGTGCTCGCTGTAGGCGGTCCAGCCGACCGCCGCGTACAGCGCCACCACCTCGTCCCCGTCGCGCGGGTGCTCCGGCGCGACGTGGACGGGTGGGTGGAGCGGGTTGGGCCCGACGGACGAGGTCAGGACTCGACGCGCTTCGACACGCCCTGGAGCTCGTCGATCAGCAGGGACGCGTCGCCCTTGCTCAGGCCCTCGGGGACCTCGCGACCGGCTTCACGGGCCAGGGTCTGCAGGTAGCTGAGCTGCGGCCCGGTGGCGGGCTCGTCGCCGGTGGCCCACTGCTCCACGGGCTTCTCGGCGGACTCGGCGGAGTCGGTGGGGGCGGTACCGGCGGGTGCGGGCTCGGACGGCGTGGTCGTGTTCTCGCTCATCCGTCGAACGTACGTGCGAACGGCCGGGTGCGCACGCCGTCGCGCGTCAGACGTCGGCCGACCCCACCGAGGCGCCCCGGAACGTCCGCCGGTAGGCGCTCGGGCTGAGCCGCCGGCGAGCGCCCAGGTGGTGGCGCAGGGTGTCCGCGCTGCCGAGGCCGCTGCGGCGGGCCACCTGCTCGACCGTCAGGTCGCTGCCCGTCAGCAGGTCCTCCGCGACCAGCAGCCGCTGGTCCAGCACCCAGCGGTGGGGCGGGACACCGGTCTGCTGGACGAACCTGCGGGCCAGGGTCCGCGGCGACACGTGCGCCCGGGCGGCCAGCACGTCGACGGTCAGCTCCTCGCCCAGGTGCGCGCGCGCCCAGTGGAGCAGCTCCGCCAGGCCGGTCGAGTCGTCCGGCGAGGCCACCGGGGCCTCGACGAACTGCGCCTGCCCGCCGCCACGGTGGGGCGCGACCACCATGCGCCGGGCCACCGCGTTGGCGACGGCCGCCCCGTGCTCCTCGCGCACCAGGTGCAGGCAGGCGTCGATGCCCGCCGCCGTGCCCGCGCTCGTGGTGACCGGCCCGTCGACGACGTAGAGGACGTCGGCGTCCACCGTGACCGCGGGGTGCTGCTGCGCCAGCAGGGCGGAGTAGCGCCAGTGGGTGGTGGCGCGACGACCGTCGAGCAGGCCGGCGGCGGCGAGCAGGAACGTCCCCGAGCAGACGCCCAGCAGCCGGGCGCCGCGGGTGCCGGCCGCACGCAGCGCGGTCACCAGCGGTGCCGACGGCACCTGCGCGACGGGCCAGGACGGGACCACGACCAGGTCGGCCCGTCCCAGCCGGGTCAGGTCGTGCGCCACGGTCACCGCGAAGCCCGACGTCGTCGCCAGCACGCCGGGCGTCGCCGCACAGACGTCGAAGTCGTAGCCGGGCAGGCCGTCACCGGAGCGGTCGAGCCCGAACACCTCGGACACGACCCCCAGCTCGAAGGCCGCCACCGGCTCGGCCAGGACGGCCACGACGTCACGGAGCACGCGGACGAGTGTGGCAGTTGCTGCCCGACTGCTGGCGTTCCTGCCAGTCCCCTGTGCGGTCGCGGCGCAGCACGCTGACCCCATGACGACGAACGTCGACCACTTCGCCGCCCGGCTCCGGCACGAGACCGACCCATCCGACGTCGCCGCGGCCCGGGCCGCCGGCCGCGCTCCGCTCCTGCTCGACGTGCGGGACCGGGCCGCGTGGGAGCAGGGCCACGTCCCCGGGGCGGTCCACCTGCCGCTGACCGAGCTCGCCGACCGACTCGACGAGCTGCCCCCGCCCGCGGCCGACCCCGACCTGGTCGTGCACTGCTGGGGACCCGGCTGCAACGGCAGCACCAAGGCCGCCCTGCTGCTGGCCCGGGCGGGCTACGCGTCGGTGCGCGAGATGATCGGCGGGTTCGAGTACTGGGCCCGGGAGGGCCTGGCCGTCGAGACCGTGTCCGGCCGGACGCGCCGTGCGCCGGACCCCCTGACCGCGCCGGTCCCCCGCGACTGACACCATCGCGCGGGTGCCCGCCGACGTCGTCCTGACCGCCCGACGGCTCTGGCAGGAGCTGGCCGGCGTCCCGGTCCGGTTCGGCGACGGGGCCACGGTCGTCGCGTCGCCGGCGTCCCGGTTCTGCCCCCCGGGCTTCGTCGGCCTGGTGACGGTGGGCGACGGGGTGCTCGCGACGGCCCCGGACGAGGCCGTCGCCGCCACGGTGCGCGAGCACCTGGACGAGCTCGGGGTCGCCCGGGCCGCGGACGTGGCGTCGTGGTCCGGGCGGTTCCGGGTCGGCTACGCCCTCGGACCGGCCCGCCTGGCCTACCTCACCGACCGAGACTTCACCCCGGCCGCTGCGCCGGGACCGGTCGTGACGACGGTCGAGCGCTCCGGCGCCGAGGTCGTCGACCTGCTGGCGTCGGTGGTCCCGGACGAGGCCGAGGAGAGCGGCCTGGACGGCATCACCTCGCCGGCGTTCGTGGCGCGCGGCCGGGGCGGACGGGTCCTGGCCGCCAGCGGCTACCGGGCCTGGCCGGGCGGGGCGGCGCACCTGTGCGTCCTGACGGCCCGGACGGAGCGGGGCGGCGGCCTCGGTCGGCGGACGGCGTCGGCGGCGGTGGCCCACGCCCTTCGGGCCGGGCTGCTGCCGCAGTGGCGGGCCAGGGTCGAGCCGTCGCGCCGCGTCGCCCGCGCCCTGGGTTTCGTCGAGGTCGGCGACCAGCTCAGCCTGCAGCTGCAGACGGCCCCTAGCCTGGCCGGGTGGAGCAGCGACTGAGCCTGGTGACCCTCGGCGTCCGCGACCTGCCCCGGGCCCGGGCGTTCTACGAGGCGCTCGGCTGGCGGGGCCAGGAGGTCGAGGAGAAGGCCGGGGCCGTGGTCACCCGACCGGCCTCCGACACGCCGTACGGCGGGTACGCCGGGGTGTTCACCGACCCCGACGGTCACCCGTGGGAGGTGTCGTGGAACCCGGGCTTCCCGATCGCGGAGGACGGCAGCACCACCGTGCCGGCGTCCGGCTGAGGGTCACCCGGGCCGGGTGACGTCGGACGCGGCGGGCCAGCCCGAGCCCCGCCCTGCGGCTGTCCCCCTTACCGACGGCGCCCGGGACCTGGGAGCGTCGTGCCGTGACGACGACCACGAACACCACGAGCACCGCTCCCCCCGGCGCGACGACGCCCGTGACGGTGGTCCGGACCCGCGACCTGCGGCTGCGCATCGGCGACCGGCTCGTCCTGGACGGCGCGGACGTCGAGGTCGGGGCCGGGGTGACCGGGTTGCTCGGCCCCAACGGGGCGGGCAAGACCACCCTCATCGGCCTTCTCCTGGGCCTGCAGCGCCCCACCTCGGGCGACATCGAGGTGCTGGGGCTCGACCCCCGCACCGACGGCCCGCGGCTGCGACCACGCATCGGCTACTCACCGCAGCTGCAGGTGCTGCCGCCCGACGTGCCCGCCGTGGACCTGGTCTCCCACCTGGCCGAGGTGCAGGGCCTGCCCCGCAGCGCCGCCCGCCAGCGCAGCAGCGACGCGCTCTGGCTGGTCGGCCTCGGCGAGGAGCGCACCCGTCGCGTCGGGACGATGTCGACGGGGCAGAAGCAGCGCGTCAAGCTGGCCTGCGCGATCGCCCACGACCCGCAGCTGCTCGTGCTCGACGAGCCCACGAACGGCCTCGACCCGGTGCAGCGTGACGACCTGCTGGTGCTGGTGCGTCGGCTGGGGACCGAGCTCGGCATGCACGTGCTGCTCAGCTCGCACCTGCTGGCCGAGGTCGAGCAGGTCTGCGACGCCGTGGTCATCCTCACCGACGGCCGCGCCAGCTCGTCCCGCCTGGGGGGCGCCGCCGAGCGTTCGACCACCCGGTTGGTGGTCATCGACGCCGCGTCCGCGCGGGCCGTCACCACCGCGCTGCGGGCCGGCGGGCTCACCGTCGCCGCCCCGACGGCCCCCACCGACGGGCGGGCCCGCGACCGGCACGAGGAGGGCGACGGGTTGGCCCGGTTGCAGGTCACCATGACCGAGCCCTCGCACGAGCACGCCCTGACCCGGGCCCTGGCCGAGTCCGGCGCGGACGTGCACCGGTTGTCCGAACCTCGGCACGGCCTGGTCGACACCTACCTGGAGACCACGGGCGGTGCGGCGTGAGGGCGCCGGAGGAGGCGTCCCGGCTGCTCGACACCGGCTACCGCCCCTACGACGGGGCCCGCGCCGGCACCGCCGGCGCGGTCGGCAGCCTGATGCGGTACTCGGTGCGTCGCGGCCTCGGCTTCGGCCGGCCGTTCGGCGGCAAGGTCCCGATCGGCCTGGTGGTCCTCGTCGCCTACCTGCCGGCCGTCGCCCTGGTCGGGGTGTCGGTGCTGGTCGGCGACGTCCTGGACCAGACGCTGCTGCAGTCCGTGCAGGGCTACTACGGGCTGATCACGACCGCCGTGATCGGGTTCGCCGCGCTCGTCGTCCCCGAGCTGTTCTGCACCGACAAGCGCACCGGGATGCTGGGCCGCTACCTGGCCACGCCCCTGACCCGCTGGACCTACCTGCTGGCCAAGGCTGGGGCCCTGCTGGCCCTGCTGGCCCTGGTGTCCCTCGGGCCGCCGCTGCTGCTGGTCGTCGGGCTCGCGGCCACGGGCGACGACCCACCCGCCCTGCTGGGCACGCTGGACGTGCTCTGGCGCGTCCTCGTCGCGACCCCGCTGCTGGCCCTGCCCCTGGCCGCGGTCGGCGCGGCGGTGTCGAGCCTCACCTCGCGACGCATCGTCGCCACGGCCGTCATCGCCGTCGTGCTGCTGCTCGGCGGGGCGGTCACCGGGATCCTGTTCGCGACCGGTTCGCCGTCCTCGGTGCTGCTCGGTGACGTCGTGTCCGTGGCGTTCGAGATGCCGAGCCGCCTGCTGGACGGGAGCACCGGCCTGTCCGACGTGCCGCTGTGGCAGCTGGTGACCGCCTGGTGCGCCTGGGTCGCCGTCCCCACCGCCGTGGTCCTCACCTCCTACGCCCGGACGAAGGTCTCCCGATGAGCGTCGACACCGACCGGTCCCGCCCCGACCGACCCCTGCCCGACCGCACCGCCCAGGACACCGCCGGCGACGCCCCCGTCGCCGAGCTCGTCGGTGTCAGCCGCTGGTACGGGACGGTGGTCGCGGTGTCCGGGGTCGACCTGTCGCTGCGCCCCGGTGTGACGGCGCTGCTGGGACCCAACGGGGCCGGCAAGTCCACGCTGCTGCGCCTGGTGTGCGGCCTCACCCGCCCCTCGCGCGGCCACGTGCGGCTGCTCGGGGTGGACCCCCGCCGGCACCCGGAGGTCTACCGCGATGTCGGCATTGCCCCCCAGCAGGAGGCGATGTTCGAGCACGAGAGCCCGACCCGGTTCGTCCGGACCGCCGCCCGGCTGGTCGGCGTGGCCGACCCCGAGCAGGCCACCCTGCGCGCGCTGGAGCGGGTCGGGCTCGACCCGGCCGACCCGAGGCCGCTGCGCGAGCGCTCCGGCGGTGAGCGCCAGCGGGCCAAGATCGCGCAGGCCATCGTCCACCGGCCCCGGCTGCTGGTGCTGGACGAGCCCGTCGAGGGCCTGGACCCGCGGCAGCGGATCGCCGTGCTGGACCTGGTCGCCGACCTGGGCGCCGAGGGGCACGCGGTGCTGGTGTCCAGCCACGTGCTGGGCGAGCTGGACCGGATCAGCGACCGGGTGCTCGTCATGGCCCAGGGTCGTGCGGTGGCCGCGGGCACCTCGCACGGCCTGCGCGAGCTGCTGGACGACCGCCCCATGAAGGTCAGGGTGGGCACCGACCGGCCCCGCGAGCTGGCCGCGGCGCTGGTGGGTCTGCCCGGTGTCGTCGCGGTCACCGTCGAGGAGGCCGTCCCGGCCGGCGCCCGGGGCGGCGGGGTCGTCGTCGACACCCTCGCCGCCCCCGCCCTGCGGCGCGCCCTGGCCGGCAGCGCCCTCGCGGTCGGCGCCGTGCTGCACGAGGTACGCCCGCTGGACGACGACCTGGACAGCGTCTTCCGCTACCTGGTGACCCGATGAACCGGCCGAACGCCGAGCAGGAGGACGACGTGGCTCCGACCGACCAGCACGAGACCGACCGGCACGAGACCGACCGGCACGAGGCGGGCCGGCACGAGGGGCGGGGGCCGTCGGCCTCGGTCTGGCTGCTCACCACCGTGCTGATGCGGGCCGCCCGTGGCCGCTGGCGCCTGATCCTGTCCGTCGCCGCCGCGGTCGCGCTGGGCGCGATCGGGCTGGTCGTACGGCTCCGGGCCGACGCCGGCGGGGTGCCGGACGAGCAGGTCGTCACGTTGCTCACGGTGCTGGTGCTGACGCTGTACGCGCCGCTGATGAGCCTCGTGCAGGCCGCGGCCGTGGTCGGCGACCTGCGCGACGACGGGACGCTGGTCTACCTCTGGCTGCGCCCGGTCCCCCGGTGGAAGCTGGCGCTGGCCGCGACCCTCGCGGTGTTCGTCCGTTCCGCCCCGCTCGCCGTCCTGGCGGCCGTGGTGCTCGCCGTCACGGCGGGCGGCGGCCCGATGCTGGTGGTCGCGGCGGCCTACGCCGCGGGCGCCGCGTGCCTGGGCTACGCCGGGTTGTTCGCCTTCCTCGGCCTTGCCGTCCGCCGGGCCCTCGTCTGGGGCCTGGTGTACGTCGTGCTGTGGGAGGGCCTGGTCGGCACGTTCGGTGCCCTGCCCGCGAAGCTCGCGGTCAGCACCTACAGCACCTCGTTGCTGACCACGCTGACCGACACCCCCTCCCCCGCGCAGGGGGTCGGGCTCGCCTGGGCCTGGGCCGGACCCGTGCTGTTCGCCGTCGTCGCCACCGCCGCGGCCCGGTGGCGGCTGGTCCGCGGCGAGGTCGCCTGAGGGGTCACGGCAGCGGCGTAGCCTGGCCGACCGTGACCTCCGACCGGCCCCGTCCCGCCACGCTCGTCGACGTGGCCACCCGGGCCGGCGTCGGGCGCGGCACGGCGAGCCGGGCCCTCACCGGGTCCAGCGCGGTGTCCCCCGCCGTACGGGCCGCGGTCCTCAAGGCCGCCGACGAGCTGGACTACCGGCCCAACCTGGCCGCCCGGTCGCTGCGCAGCCGCCGCAGCGGGTCCGTGGCCCTCGTCGTCCCCGAGACCGAGGACGTCGTCTTCACCGACTCCTTCTTCTCGGGCATCCTGCGCGGGGTCAACGCCGAGCTCACCGACGCCGGGCTGCTGCTGGTGCTGTCGCTGCCCCGCACCGACGCCCAGCGGCACCAGATCCAGCGCCACGCCGTGGACGGCCACGTCGACGGCGTCATCCTGATCTCGGCCCACGACACCGACCCGCTGCCCGCGGCGCTGCTCGCGGCCGGGGTCCCGGTCGTGACGGCGGGCCGACCCAGCGCCGGGACCATGCCGTCGGTCGACGTCGACAACCGGGGCGGCGCCCGGGCCGCCACCGAGCACCTCATCGGCACGGGTCGACGCGTGGTCACCACCATCACCGGCCCGCAGGACATGAGCGCCGGGACGGACCGCGTCGCCGGCTGGCGCGACGCGGTCACCGCGGCGGGCCTCCCGACCCACCCCCGGCACCAGGCGGACGGCGAGTTCACCGAGGAGGGCGGGTACCGCGCCATGCAGCGGCTGCTGCAGGAGGTGCCCGACCTGGACGGCGTCTTCGTCGCCTCCGACCTGATGGCGGCGGGCGCGCTGACCGCACTGCGCGAGGCCGGCACGGCCGTCCCCGGCGACGTGGGTGTCGTCGGCTTCGACGACCGCCCGCTCGCCCGGCACCTGAGCCCACCGCTCACCACCGTCTGCCAGCCGATCGAGGACCTGGGCCGGGGCGCGACCCGCCTCCTCCTGGGTCTGCTCGCGGGCGAGCCCCCGCCCGAGGCCCCGCTGGTCCTGCCGACGCACCTCGTGCTGCGCGCCTCGACCTGAGCGGCGAGGGCCCCTGCCCGTCCGGGCGCCCCTGACCGCGTCCTGTTGACAGCGGTCACCGCTCAGGTCATCGTGGTCCCGAGCGAGTGGGAACGTTCCCACGTCGCGACCACGACGACGTGGACCGGAGGTCCCTCATGTCCCCTCTCCCGACCCCGGTCAGCCGCACCGGCGGCGCCCGCCCAGGCCGCGCCCGCCGCGGCCTCGCCGTGGCGACCGCATCAGCGCTGGCCCTGACCGCCGGCGCCCTCGGCACCGGCAGCGCCGCCGCCGCGGACGCCCCCGAGCAGGTCACCAACGGTTCCTTCGACGACGGGCTGACCGGCTGGAACGCCTACCCCGCGGCCTCGGTGGTGGACGGCCGCGGCTGCATCGACGTGCCCGCCGGCAGCGGCGCCTACAGCGCCGCCATCACCCAGCTCGTCCCCCTGGTCGCGGGCGAGACGTACGCCCTGAGCGTCGACATGCTCACCGAGCCGGCGACCGAGGCCAACATCCGTGTGGTCGTCCAGGCCGGCCCGGACCGCAACTACGAGCAGTTCCTCCCCGCCCAGAAGGCGCCGCTGACGCCGCAGGAGCAGTCGTTCCGGTGGACGTTCACCCCGGACGTCGACTACCCGAACGCCGAGCTGGCGTTCCAGCAGGACATCACCAACCCCACCGCCTACCGGCTGTGCGTGGACGACGTGTCGTTGACCGGCGGGGCCGAGCCCGGGGAGTACGAACCCGACACCGGCCCCCGCGTGCGCGTCAACCAGGTCGGCTACCTGCCCGAGGGTCCGAAGCGCGCCACGCTCGTGACCGACGCCACCACGGCCCTGCCGTGGCAGCTGCGCCAGGGCGACACCGTGGTGGCCCGCGGCCGCACCGCTCCCGCCGGGTTCGACCCGAGCGCCGGACTCGACGTGCACACCGTCGACTTCAGCTGGGTGCGCGCCACCGGCGACGCCTTCACCCTGACCGCCGACGGCGAGACCAGCTACCCGTTCGCCATCGGTGACGACATCTACGACGAGCTGAGGGTCGACGCCCTCACGTTCTTCTACACCAACCGCAGCGGCATCGAGATCCTCGACTCCATCGCCCCCGGGTACGGCCGCGCGGCCGGTCATGTGGGCGTCGCCCCCAACCAGGGCGACACCGAGGTGCCCTGCCAGGACCTGGACGACGACTCCCAGCTGCTGTTCGACGAGCCGTGGACCTGCGAGGGCACCCGGGACGTGACCGGTGGCTGGTACGACGCCGGCGACCACGGCAAGTACATGGTCCCGGCCGGCATCGCCCTGGCGACCATGCTGAGCCAGCACGAGCGCACCCTGCACGCCGACGTCGTGACCCCCGGCGCGCTGGGCGACTCCACGCTGCGCGTGCCGGAGACGGGCAACGGCGTCCCTGACATCCTCGACGAGGCCCGCTGGAAGCTCGAGTGGATGCTGACCATGCAGGTGCCGGAGGGCCAGGAGTACGCCGGCATGACGAACCACAAGGTCGCCGACGTGGACTGGACCGGGCTGCCGCTGGACCCGGCCGCGGACCCGCAGCGCCGCGTCCTGTACCGGCCCTCGACCACCGGCACGCTCAACCTGGCCGCCAACGCGGCGCAGGGGGCCCGGCTGTGGGCGCCGTACGACGAGGCGTTCGCCGCCGAGCTGCTCGAGGCGTCCCGCACCGCGTACGCCGCGGCGAAGGCCACGCCCGACCTGCTGGTCCCGGCGCCGAACGCGGCGCTGGACCCCAACCCGGGCAGCGGTCCGTACAACGACCCCGACCCGAGCGACGAGTTCTACTGGGCCGCGGCGGAGCTGTTCATCACCACCGGGGAGCAGCAGTTCCAGCGCGACCTGGTGGCCTCGCCGCACCACAGGGGCGACGTCTTCACCGCGGACGGCTACGACTGGGGCAACGTCGCACCGCTGGGCCGGATGAACCTGGCGACGGTGCCCAACGACCTGCGCGACCGCAACCGCGTCCGGCTGTCGGTGGTCGAGGCCGCGGAGCAGTACCTGGCCGATGCGGCCTCGCAGCCCTTCGGCCACCCCTACGCGCCGCCGGAGGACGACTACGTCTGGGGCTCCAACAGCCAGGTCCTCAACAACATGATCGTGCTGGCGACCGCCTACGACATCCGCGGGCAGCAGAAGTACGCCGACGCCGTCGTCGAGGGCATGGACTACCTGCTGGGGCGCAACGCGCTCAACAACTCCTACGTCACCGGCTACGGGACGGTGTACTCCGAGAACCAGCACAGCCGGATGTACGCCAACCAGGTCGACCCGTCCTCGCCCAACCCGCCGCCCGGAACCCTGGCCGGCGGTCCCAACTCGACGACGGCGCAGACCGGCGACCCCGTGTCGACCCCGTTGTTCGAAGACGGCTGCGCCTCGCAGACCTGCTACGTCGACGACATCGGCTCGTGGTCGACCAACGAGCTGACGATCAACTGGCAGGCACCGACGGCGTGGGTCGCGTCGTTCCTGGCCGACCTGGGTGACGGGCGGCCGACCCGCTGACCGGGCCGCCCGGGAGCGGGGCCGCCGTCGGCGCCCCTGCTCCCGGGTGGCGCGCTGGGGCGGCTCGGTCATGCTGGAGGGCATGACTCGCACCGTGCTCGTCGCCGGCGCCTCGGGCTTCATCGGCTCGCACCTGTGCGACGCCCTCGTCGAGGCCGGTCACGAGGTCCGCGCCATGACCCGCAACCCCGACGACTACTCCGGCGCCGGCACCGCCGTCGGCGGGGACGTGTCCGACCCCGACTCCCTGGTCGAGGCGCTGCGCGGCGCCGACGCGGCCTACTACCTGGTGCACTCGCTGGACTCCGCCGACTTCGAGGACAAGGACGCCCAGGCGGCTCGCAACTTCACCCGGGCCGCCGAGCAGGCCGGGGTGCAGCAGATCATCTACCTGGGCGGGCTGGGCAGCGAGGACGAGGAGCTGTCGCCGCACCTGCGCTCGCGCCGCGAGGTCGAGCACCTGCTGGCCGCCGGGCCCGTGCCGGTGACCACGCTGCGGGCAGCGGTCGTCGTGGGCCACGGCGGCATCTCGTGGGAGATCACCCGGCAGCTGGTCGACCACCTGCCGTTGATGATCACCCCCAAGTGGGTGGACACCAAGACGCAGCCGGTGGCGCTCCCGGACGTCATCCGCTACCTGGTGGGCGTCCTGGGCGAGCCGAGGGCCGAGGGCCGGACGTTCGAGATCGGCGGCCCGGACGTGCTGCGCTACGTCGACATGCTGCGTCGGGCCGCGACGCTGAAGAACAAGCGGATGCCCCGCATCAAGGTGCCGCTGCTGACCCCGCGGCTGTCCTCGCACTGGCTCGCCCTGGTGACCGACGTCGACCTGGCGACGGCCCGCAACCTGGTGGACTCGATGACCACCGAGGTCGTCGTCAAGGACCGGTCCATCCTCGACGTCGTCCCCGGCGACCCGATCGGCTACGACGAGGCGGTCCGGCTCGCGCTGGCCGCGCGGGAGGCCGAGCAGGACACCAAGAAGGCGGAGAAGGCGGAGGCCAAGGCCGACGCGAAGGCCGATCGGGCCGACGCCCCGGCGGGCGAGGCCACCGACGAGCGCTCCTGACGTGGGCTGGACGCAGCGGCTGCGCGGGGTCGTCGACTCCGCGCTGGTCACCAAGGTCGAGCGCGACCACACCCAGCCGGACAGCGAGTTCCGACGCCGCCGCGTCGTCGTCGCCGTCGTGCTGGTGGTGGGGGCCGCGCTGCTGGCGGTGTCGCTCGGCCGGGAACCCGGCGACCCCGCGTTCTACGGCTGGACCATGCTCGTCGCCCTCACCTGGGTCGTGGGCGGGTTGCTGTCCGGCCCGTTGCACCTGGGCCGCACGCCCTCCCGCGGCGAGCTCCGCCGACCGGTGCTCAGCCCGATCCTGCTGGGCCTGGCCGCTGCGGCGGCCTTCGCCGTCGGGGCGCTGGTCGTCCGGCAGGTGCCGCCCCTGGCCGGGTACGTCGACGAGGTCCTGGCCCACGCCAGCGAGGGCTACCTGCCGCTCATCGCCGCGGTGACCCTCGTCAACGGCGTGGCGGAGGAGATCTTCTTCCGCGGCGGGCTGTTCGCAGCCATCGGCCGCGGACGCCCCGTCCTCATCTCGACCCTGGTCTACGGGGTGGCCACGGTCGCCACCGGCAACGTCATGCTCGTGTTCGCCGCCCTGGTGCTGGGCGTCGTGCTGGGCCTGCAGCGCCGGGCCAGCGGCGGGATCCTCGCGCCGGTCCTGACCCACGTGACGTGGTCCTCGGTGATGCTGTTCGTGCTGCCCCCGCTCTTCGCCTGAGGCGGCCGACGCCTCGGGGCCCGCTCAGGCGCGGGCCTGCCTGGACCGGGTCCACCAGCCCCAGACGAGCAGGACGACCACCGCACCCACGACGCTGCCGACGAGGCCGCTCGGACGCAGCGCCAGGCCGTCGCCGGCCAGCAGGCTCGCGCCGAGCCCACCGACGAACGAGCCGAGCAGACCGGCCACGAAGGCCTCGGGCCACGACACCTTGCCCCGTCCCAGGACCAGCCAGGCCGCGGCCCCGGCGATCATCCCCCACAGCAGGATCCCGATGATGAGCACGACGTCGCCTCCTCGGCCCGCGAGCGCGAACGCCGCGGCGGAGGATCCAGGTGCGGGGTGCACCCACGCCCACCGTGGCGGGATGCTCGCACATCCGGCCACCCCCCGGTAGAGGCACGACCGGCGCAGCGGTGGTCGCCGCCCGAGAGACCGGCCTACCGGGCTACGTCCTCCGACCAGGCGTAGTCCATCAGCCGCGCGGTCCCGAGCGCCACGTCGCGCCCCGCCAGCCGCTCGACGAGGTGGAGGGCCAGGTCGAGCCCGGCCGAGATGCCGGCCGAGGTGAGCACACCGTCGTCCACCCACCGCACGTCCTCCACGACGGTGAGGCGCGGGTGGCGCCGACGCAGCTCGGCGACGTCGTCCCAGTGGGTGGTGACGCGCTGGTCGGTGAGCCGCCCGGCCTCGGCCAGGACGAACGCCCCCGTGCAGACCGATGCGAGCAGCTGCGACTCCGGCCCGGCCGCCAGCCAGTCCAGGACCTGCCGGTCACGCTCGACGGCGTCCGTCACCCCTCCCGGGACGAGGACCACGTCCAGGGGCGGGTGGTCGGTCAGCGTGTGGTCCGCGCTGAGGCGCAGACCGCCGCGCGCGACGACGGGCCGCTCCGTCGACGTCGCGACCAGCACGACCTCGAGCAGGGGCGCCCGGTCCGGGTGCAGCCGGGCGTGGACGCGGGTCGCGGTGGCGAACACCTCGAAGGGGCCGCAGGCGTCCAGCACCTCGACCTCGTCGAACACGAGGATCCCGACCCTCATGGCCTCGTCCCCGGGCCGGGGCACGGGAGGGGACGACGGCCGGGGCAGATCACGCGCAGCAACCTAGTGCCGTTCGCCCGACCGCCCGTACGCCCGTACGGCTGACGGGGACGCCTCGGTTTGTGCGTACCGCCGTGACAGGGGACGGTGGGGCCGTGACACGGGGGACGAGCGCGCCGGCCGACCCGCCGGACGTCCCCGGTCCGGCCGGGGCCGGTCGCCGCGACCACGACGGCGAGGACCGACGCCTGCTGCGTCTGGCCCGCTCCGGCGACGGGGACTCGGTGGCCTCGCTCTACGACCGGCACGCGAGCGCCCTCTACGCGCTCTCCCGGGGTGTCCTCGGTGACGGGGCGGCGGCCGAGGAGGCCGTCGTGGACGTCGTGGTCGACGCGTGCGGACCGGGGCCCGCGGGCCGGTCGGGCCCCCGCTCCGTCCGTCACGAGCTGGCGGTCGCCACCTACCGCCGGTGCGCGGCGCCACGCCCCCTGGCGGCTGCGGCCCGCTCCCGTGCGGTCCTGGCGCTGTGCCTGCACGGTGAGCACACCTACCGCGAGGCCGTCGCCCTGACCGGTGTCGAAGGAGCCTCGCTGGGCCGTCTCCTGCAGGCCGAGATGCACCAGCGCGGGCTCCCGCTGTCCGCCTGAGGCGGGGTGACGTCGACGCCGCTCAGGCCGCGACGAGCCGGACCACGGACCAGGACAGCGCCGGCAGCCGCAGGTGCACGGTCGATCCCTCGACCACCGTGCCCGTCAGCGGGCGCAGGCCGACACGGTCGGGGAGGTCGGCGGTGTTGGCGGCGTGACGGTCACCGTCCTCGGGCGCGGCCAGCACCTGGGCCTCGAGGACCCGCAACGGCGGCAGGCCGAGGGCGGACACCTCGACGGTCGAGGTGTCCGTGGCGTCCCGGTTGGCCAGGAACAGCGCGAGCGTGCCGGACTCCTCGTCCCAGGTGGCGGTGCCGTCGACGACGGGCACGTCGCCGTAGGTGGGGCTCTCGTGCCGGTCCCCGCTGTGGAGCACCTGCAGCACCTCGCCGCGGGCGTGCCGACGGACCTGCTCGAACGGCAGGGCGGACGCCTGCTTCCAGGCCGCCCCGCCGGGCTCGCTGCGCAGCAGGCCGATGACGTTGACCAGCTGCGCCTGGCAGCCGATGGCCACCCGGTCGGCGTGGCGCAGCAGGGAGTGGAGCAGGGTCCCGACGACGACGGCGTCGGTGACCGAGTACTCGTCCTCGATGACCCGGGGCGCGACGTCCCACCCGCTGCGGCCCTGCGCGATGTCGGTCCGCTGGTGACGGCTCAGGTACCAGACGTTCCACTCGTCGAACGAGATCGTCATCTGCTTGCGGTGCCGCCCGCGGGCCTTGACCGCGTCGGCCGTGGCCACGACGTCGTCGATGAAGGCGTCCATGTCGGCCGAGCAGGCCAGGAAGTCCGCCAACCCGGACGGTCCCTCGTGCTCCTCGTAGTAGGCGTGCGCGGAGACGTGGTCGACGACGTCGTAGGTCTCCTCGAGGACGACGCGCTCCCACTCGCCGAACGTCGCCATCCCGCGTCCGGAGCTGCCGCAGGCGACCAGCTCGACGGACGGGTCGACCAGCCGCATGGCGCGGGCGGTCTCCGCGGCGAGGCGGCCGTACTCGTGGGCCGTCTTGTGACCGACCTGCCAGGGGCCGTCCATCTCGTTGCCCAGGCACCACAGCTTGATGTCGAACGGGTCGGCGTCACCGTGGGCGCGGCGCAGGTCCGACATCCTGGTGCCGCCGGGGTGGTTGGCGTACTCGAGCAGCTCGAGGGCCTCGCGGACCCCGCGGGTGCCCAGGTTGACCGCCATCATCGGCTCGACGTCGGCCTTGCGCGCCCAGCGGACGAACTCCGACAGCCCGAACTCGTTGGTCTCGATGGTGCGCCAGGCCAGGTCGAGGCGGCGGGGCCGGTCCTCGCGCGGTCCGACGAAGTCCTCCCAGTCGTGGCCGGACACGAAGTTGCCGCCGGGGTAGCGGACCACCGTGGGGCCGACCTCGCGGACCAGGTCCAGCACGTCCTGCCGGAGCCCGTCCGCGTCGGCGCTCGGGTGGCCCGGCTCGTAGAGGCCCGTGTAGACGCACCGACCCATGTGCTCGACGAAGGACCCGAACAGCCTCGGCGGGACGGGCCCGACGGTGAAGTCGCGGGCGATGGTCAGCTGGGCGCTGGGCACTGGTCTGCTCCTCGGTGGTGGAGCCGTCCTGCGACGGCGCGGACGACCTCCGGTCAGCCGTCGCACGGCCGGACGGGCCGGTTCCGACAACGATATCGACGTCGGCGGGCGCGAGGGCACCACGGGCACCCCACTCCGGTCCCGGCGGGTGCCCGGGACCGCGGACCGGGTGGCGGGCCGGCCCCTGCGTCAGGCCGGGAACGCCACCGGGCTCGCGTGCCCGTCCCGGTCCACGGCCCGCACCCCGAAGAACACGTTGTCCTTGGAGATGTCCAGGGTGACGGCCGTGACGTCGCCCACCGGCACCAGGTTCGTCCAGCGGGGTTCGGTCGTCTCGCGCCACACGACCTGGTAACCGGCCAGGTCGGGGTCGGCGCCCCGGGTCCACACGATGTCGGTCTCGTTGGTCAGGCGGTTGGTCAGCAGCCGCACCCCGCGAGGTGTGCCCGGAGCGGTGGCCAGGGTCCACAGGGCGGCGGTGTTCGCGCGGGTGACGTCGGCGATGTAGTCCCACTCGCAGAACTCGGGCAGGTCGCCGATCTGGACGCCGTCCTCGACCCGGACGTCCTGGTGCTGGTGGTCGAAGTCCTCCTCGGGCTCGGTGAACCGGACCGCCGGGTAGCCCTGCTCGAGGAACGGGATGTGGTCACCGCCGCGCAGGTAGCGGTCACGGCGATAGATCACTCGCACGTCCATCGGCGTCGCGGGGCGCTGGGCCACGTCCTCGACGAAGCGGGCCAGCTGTCGGGTCGCGGAGTCGTTCTCGCCCCCCACGGAGCGGCGCCGGTTGGCCTGCTGGCTCGTCTCCGATGTCGGGACGCCCTCGGCGAAGAGCCGCACCGTCCGGGGGTCGGGGACACCGCTGTCGCCCGTGCCGCTGCCGATGATGTCGTTGGTGAACATGGCCTGGACGTCGGCGCCCGCGGCCTTGAGCTGCGTGGCCATGTACCGGGCGCCGTAGAGCCCCTGCTCCTCACCCGCGACTGCGGCGAAAACGATGGTCGCCTCGGGCTCACGAGTCGCCATCAGCCGGGCCATCTCCATGACGGCGGCCACTCCCGAGGCGTCGTCGTCGGCTCCCGGCGCGTCGCTGGTGAAGTCGTCGACGTCGGTGGCCCGGGAGTCGTAGTGCCCGGACACGACGTACACGCGCCCCGGGGTGACCGAGCCGCGCAGCGTCGCGACGACGTTGGTGATGGTGGTCGCCACGGGGATGCGCGAGGCGGGCTGCTGCACGTAGGACTGCAGCTCGACGGTCATCCGCCCGCCCGACGTCGCGGCGATCTCCTGCATCCGGGCGAAGATCCAGTCCCGCGAGGCGCCGATGCCCCGCACCGGGTCGGTCTGGCTGGACAGGGTGTGACGGGTGCCGAAGGCCGCCAGGGCGACCACGATGGCCTCGATCCGAGCGGGGTCGACTTCCCGCAGCATCCCGCGCAGCACCCGGTCGGGGGTCTGCGTCGTGGCGGCCCGGTCCGGTCGGGCCGAGGCGGAGGCGGCCGCGCCCCCAGCAGCGGACGCGGCAGCGTAGGTCGTCGACCCTCCCGCGATCGAGATGCCGGCCGCTGCGGCGGCCGAGGTCAGCAGGGTCCTGCGGGCAACACCGGGGCGAGAAGTCATGTGCGGAGTAACTAATAGTTGTGACTGGTTGTCAAGAAATTTCGGGCGCGCCCCGGGAGGCCGTGACCGTCGCACCCGGCCGGCCCCGGTAGCGTGCGCCCGACGGACGACGGCGGGTGAGAGGAACGGCGTGACTGACTCGGCGGCAACGCCCCGCCCCGACGCGCCCGGCGGCCGAGGCCGTCGGCTGGGTCGGGAGGCCCTGGAGCTGCTGGCGACCGTGGCCGTCGCCCTGGTCGTCGCCGTCCTCGTCAAGACGTTCCTGGTGCAGGCCTTCTCCATCCCGTCCCCGTCGATGGAGAACACGCTGCTGGTGCAGGACCGCGTGCTGGTGAGCAAGCTCGAGCCGGGCCCGCTGACCATGGAGCGGGGCGACCTGGTCGTCTTCGTCGACCCCAACGAGTGGCTGAGCACGCCGGTCGCGGACCCCAACCTGCTGCAGCGCGCCGGGACCTTCGTCGGGCTGCTGCCGGCGGACTCGGGCACGCACCTCATCAAGCGCGTGGTGGGCATGCCGGGTGACACCGTCGCCTGCTGCGACGCCGAGGGCAGGGTCCTGGTCAACGGGGTGCCGATCGACGAGCCCTACCTGTTCCCCGGCGAGCAGCCGAGCCTGACGGAGTTCGACGTGGAGGTCCCGCCGGACCGGCTCTGGGTGATGGGTGACCACCGCTCGGTGTCGAACGACTCGCGCGCCCTGCAGGCCGACTTCGGCGACGGGTTCGTCCCGCTCGAGAACGTCGTCGGTCGGGCCGTGCTGCGCATCTGGCCGGTCGACCGGTGGGCCACGCTGCCGACGCCGGAGGGCGTGTTCGACGACGTCGGCGGCGTCGTGGGGATCGACTGAGCACCGTGGCCGGCACCGAGGGCCCCGACCCGCTGCGACGGTTCGTCGACGCGCAGGACGCCGACGGCACGTACGCCGCGGCGCTGGCGGAGCTGCGGGCCGGCCGCAAGCGCACGCACTGGATGTGGTTCGTGCTGCCGCAGCTGGCCGGGCTCGGCCGCAGCGCCACCGCCCGGCACTACGCCCTGGCCGACCTGCACGAGGCCCGTCGGTACCTGGGGCACCCGGTGCTCGGGCCGCGGTTGCTCGAGTGCGTCGACGCCCTGCTCGCGGGGCCCGGGGCGGACCCGGTCGCGTTGCTGGGGGACGTCGACGCCCTCAAGCTGCGCTCGTCCATGACGGTGTTCGCTGCCGCCGACCCCGACGAGCCCCGGTTCACGGCCGTGCTCGAGCGGTACTTCGCCGGCCACCGGGACGAGACGACCACGGCCCTGCTGGGCCGCTGACGACGACCGGTCAGGCCGTCAGGTCCCGGCGACGGAACGTCGCCGCCGCCGCCAGCAGCAGGACGGCCGCCACCCCGGCCATCCCCAGCAGCGGCACCACGTCCAGGTCCTCGGCCGGCACCGCGGGCACCAGGCCGAACGGGGCGGCGTCGAGCACGACGTCGGGCAGGTCGAGCAACGGCCCGTACAGCCCCACCACGATCGAGCCCACGAGCACCAGCCAGACCCACCAGGTCGCAGCCCGCAGGCCGTACCCGAGCGCGGCCAGACCGACGAAGCACAGCACCAGCGGCAGGTGGACCACGGACGCGAGCGTGAGCTCGGCGACCAGGGACACGTCGCCGACGGACGCCGCGACGCCGACCCCGAGCGCGAGCCCGTTGACCAGCAGCAGGACCGTCGCGCCCAGCGTCGTGACGGTCACCGACGCACCCAGCCAGGCGTGTCGACCGACCCCGGTGGCCAGCACCGCCCCGGTGCGTCCCTCGGTCTCCTCGCGGCGCAGCCGGTTGGTGGACACGACCGCGTAGACCGTGACCGCCATCGCGAAGAACCCCAGGAACGCCGCCATGGTCGCCCCCAGCACGTCGGCCCCGCCCTGCTCGCCGAAGACCTCGGCCAGCTGCGGCTGGGACTCGAAGCTGTCGACGATGCCCTGGGCCAGCGACCCGGTCAGCAGGGCCATGACCGCCATCCCGACCGACCACCACAGCACCGACGTCCGCTCCAGCCGCCAGCCGAGGCCGACCGGGCTGAGCAGCGCCGCCCTGGCGTCCGCCGGTCCGCCGCGGGCGGCCAGCAGCCCGGCTCCCACGTCGCGGCGACCGACCAGGGCGTAGGCCGCGGCGACCAGCAGCAGCGCGAGCGCCACCCCCAGCAGCAGCGGCCACCAGCGCAGGTCGACGAACGCGCGGGTCTGCTGCACCCACCCGACGGGCGACAGCCAGGACAGCAGGCTGCCGCCGGTCTGCTGGGCGTCACCGACACCGCGCAGCACGTAGAACAGCGCGAGGACCGCGCCGGCCATCCCGGACGAGGACCGGGTCGACTCCCCCAGCTGGGCCGTGACGGCGGTGACCGCACCCAGGACGAGGCCGACGACGGCGACCCCCAGCGCCACGGCGGCGGAGTCGGTGACTGCCAGGTCGTTGCCGACCAGGGCGGCGAGCAGGGCGGCGGCGACGGCCGCGTTCGCCACCAGCAGCGTCAGCAGGGCCGCCGTCAGCGGCGCGAGCCGACCCACCACCCCCGCGCGGACCAGCTCCGCACGGCCGGACTCCTCCTCGGCGCGGGTGTGCCGGGTCACGAGGAAGATCGACATCAGCGCGGCGGCGACGGCGAGCATCCCCAGCATCTCGTTGGCGACCAGCACGCCGAAGGTGTAGTCCGCCAGGCCGTACCCCGGTCCGGTCATGAACGCCCCGGCCGGGTCGCCCATCAGCGCCGCCCGGGTCTGCAGCGCGGTCGGGTCGGGGTAGGCGACAGGGAGGACGACGCCGAAGTACCCGATGAGCCCGCCCACGCCCAGCGCCCACAGCGGGATCCGGACCCGGTCGCGCCGCAGGGCGAACCGCAGCAGCCGGCCCGTGCCGGTGAACGCCTCACGGGCGTCGGGCGCCGCGGGCGCGGCGGCGACCGGTCGGGGGCGGGTCAGCGTGCTCACGACGCACCGCCGGCGGTGACGGGCTCGGTGGGCGCGTGGACGTCGGCGTCGTGGACGCCGTAGTGGTGGACGAACAGCTCCTCCAGCGTGGGCGGGGTGATGACCAGGCTGCGGATGTCGGCCGGGGCCAGGACACCGACGACCCGGGAGAGGGCGACGTCGTCGACCGTGAACTGCAGGGTGCGGCCGTCCGCCTCGAAGTCGTGCACCCCGTCCAGGTGCGCCACGGCGCCCGCGTCGGACCCGGTGACGACCCGCACCGACGAGCGCGTCAGGTGCCGCAGGTCCGCCAGCGTCCCGGTCTGCACGGCGCGGCCCGCGCGGATGATGGTCACGCGGTCGCACAGCTTCTCGACCTCGGCGAGGATGTGGCTGGACAGCAGGACCGTGGTCCCCCGCGCGGCCGCCTCGCTCACGCAGCGCTGGAACTCCAGCTCCATCAGCGGGTCCAGGCCCGACGTGGGCTCGTCCAGCAGCAGCAGCTCGACGTCGCTGGCCAGGGCCGACACCAGGGCGACCTTCTGCCGGTTGCCCTTGGAGTAGGTCCGGGTGCGCCGCGTCGGGTCCAGGTCGAAGCGCTCCAGCAGGTCGGCCTTGCGGGCGCGGTCGACCCCGCCGCGCAGGCTCGCGAACAGGTCGATGGCCTCGCCCCCGGTGAGCCGGGGCCACAGGTTGACGTCACCGGGCACGTAGGCCAGCCGTCGGTGCAACCGGACGGCGTCGCGCCACGGGTCGGCCCCGAGCAGCCGGGCCGTGCCGGTGTCGGCCCGCAGCAGCCCCAGCAGGACGCGGAGGGTGGTCGACTTGCCGGAGCCGTTCGGCCCGAGGAAGCCGTGCACCTCACCGGGCACGACCTGCAGGTCGAGCTCGTCGAGGGCGCGGACGGCGCCGAAGGACTTGCTGAGGGAACGGATGTCGATGACCGGGTCGGTGCTGGTCGCTGTGCTCATGCTGGGACCTCTCTACGTCTGGGACTCCCGGGTGGGTGGGGTCGGCGGCGAGGGATGCTCCGGGCCGCCGGACGCACCGGGGGCGGGCGGGTCGCCGATGTAGAGCAGGTAGGCGTCCAGGATGGTGTTGTCGGTCATGAGGCCGTGCGTGAACAGCTCGACCGACGGCAGGGCCGTGCGCTCCAGGTAGCCGTGGAGCATCCCCTCGAGGTCCGTGGGGTCCTGCGGCGGGTGGAGCGTCAGGTCCAGCAGCAGCGCCCCGAACCCCATCACCGTCAGGTAGCGCGCCCGCGCCTTCTCGTCCCGGCTCGGCACCATGGTCCCCGCCGCGACCCCCGCGGCGCAGTAGACCTCGGCATCGGCGGCGAAGTGGTCCACGAAGTCCCGGGCCAGGTCGCCGCCGGCCTGCAGGCTGCGCAGCGCGTAGCCGAGCAGGGGCGCGTAGTCGTCCATGGCGACCAGCTGCGCGAACAGGCTCGAGACCGTGGCCCCCGTGACGGCCTCGGTCTTGGCGTCCCGGATCGCCCCCAGCACGTGCTCGTCGCACGCGGCGCGGAGCCCGTCCTTGGACCCGAAGTGGTGGACGATCAACGCGGCGCTGACCCCGGCGTCCTTGGCGATCGCCCGCAGCCCCACCCCGAAACCGTGCACGGCGAAGCTCAGCACCGCTGCGTCCCGGATCCGGGCCCGCGCCGTCAGGTCGGCCTGCACCGTCGGGGCTGAACTCATGTTCAGTAGACTAAACGCGCGTTCAGCACCTCGGCAAGAGCATTCCGACCACCGGCCGGCCGTCGGCGGCGTCGCCTGAGGCGACGCGTCGATCAGGACCGGTCCGGGTCCACCTCGGCGAACCAGTCCGCGTAGTCCGTCGTCCGGGCCATGCGCCGGGTCAGGTCCGGGGCACCGCCGTCCCACCACACCGGGCCGCGCTCCCCCAGGGCGTGCTTGGCCGCGTCGACCCGGGCCCGGGCGTCCTCACGGGCGGCGTCGTCGCCGGACCTCATGGCGGTGCCCTTGTCGCGCCGGGCCGTCATCAGCTCGCGGGTCAGGCGTTCCCGCTCGGCCGCCGGCAACGACGGGTCCGACGTGCGCCACAACCGACCCCGGACCACCAGGTAGCGACCGTCCGGGGTGATCAGGGGCTCCACGTCTCCACGCTACGACGACCACGCCGTGACGACCCACCGACGACCCAGGGTGGCCGACCGGCAGCGGACGGCAGGAGTTCACCTGCCGTCCGTTGTGCGTTCCCCCGTGACGGGCCTTGACTGGGGCGTCCGCCGCCCTCGGCCCCAGGAGTCCTCGTGCGCAGCCGTCACCGTCTCGTCGCCCTGCTCGGCGCCGCCGCCCTCGTCGCCACCACCCTCACGCTCTCCGCGCCCGCCGGCGCCGGCACGAGCCCCGGCATCGCACCCGGTCCAGGCCGGGCCACCGCGGGCGACCCGCTCGTCTTCGGCCACCGCGGGGCCAGCGGCTACCGTCCCGAGCACACGCTGGAGGCGTACCGGCTGGCCATCGCCATGGGCGCGGACTACATCGAGCCGGACCTGGTCCCCACGAGCGACGGGGTGCTCGTGGCCCGCCACGAGAACGAGATCTCCGGCACCACCGACGTCGCGCAGAAGCCCGAGTTCGCCGACCGCCGGACCACCAAGGTCGTGGACGGCGTCTCCTACACCGGCTGGTTCACCGAGGACTTCACCCTGGCCGAGCTCAAGACGCTCCGGGCGGTCGAGCGGATCCCCGCGATCCGGCAGCGCAACACGCTGTACGACGGCCGCTACCAGGTGCCGACCTTCGACGAGGTGCTGCAGCTGGCCCGGGAGGAGTCCGAGCGCACCGGGCGCCGGATCGGCGTCGCCCCGGAGACCAAGCACCCCACGTACTTCGACTCCATCGGGTTGTCGCTGGAGGAGCCGCTGGTGCGCTCGCTGGAGGCGGCCGGGCTGCGCACGCCCGGGGCGCCGGTCGTGGTCCAGTCGTTCGAGACCGCCAACCTCAAGGAGCTGGACCGGATGACCCGGGTCCAGCTCGTGCAGCTGGTCGCGGGCAGGGGGGCCCCGTACGACTACGTGGCCGCCGGCCGGACCGAGACCTACGCGGACCTGCTCACCGACCAGGGGCTGCGGGGCATCTCGCGCTACGCCGACTGGATCGGGCCGGACAAGAACCGGATCGTCCCCCGCACGGCGGGAGGCACCCTCGCCGCGCCGACCGACCTGGTCGACCGGGCGCACGCCCGCGGCCTGCGCGTCGTGCCCTACACGTTCCGCAACGAGAACACGTTCCTGCCCGTCGAGCTGCGCGTGGGCACCGACCCGACCGCCTACGGCGACGCGTTCGCGGAGTACGAGCTCTTCTACTCCCTGGGGGTCGACGGCGTCTTCAGCGACAACCCGGACACCGCCGTCGAGGCCCGCGACTCCTGAGGTCGTCGGCGCCCGCGAGCTCAGGCCCGGCTGAGGCCGGGCCCGGGCGCGGGGTCCCACGGGGCAGCCAGGTCCGACAGCCGCGGTGCCCACAGCGGCGGGGTCACCCAGCGGACGTCCACCTGCGCGGTCTCCGACGAGCCGCGCAGGCGCAGCGTGTGGGGCGTCTGCAGCAGGGCGACATCCACGGCCAGCGTCCCGTCCGGCGTCCAGCCGACGCTGGTGGCCATCGGGACGCGGGTCACCTCCCGGCCGTCGTCGTCCACGACGGGCGCCTCGTCCCTCGACCAGCCGACCCCACCCACGACCATCGTCAGGCGCTGGTCGCCGTGGCGCAGGACCACCTCCCACCTCTCGCCCGCGCGGCTGACGAGCACCGACGTCGGCGCGGGCGCCTGCGTCGAGCTGCCGCTCCCCGCCCGCAGCTCGACGCCGTCCCAGGCGTCCGGGTCGGCCGGCGCCACCGCACCCTCGACCGCGGGCAGCCGCAGCCCGGCCAACCGCCGCAGCAGCACCTCGTCGGCGTCGGTGGACACCTGGGCGCCGTCGGACAGCGCCGGCAGCAGGTGGGTCCACACGGCCTCCAGGAGCGGCTGGACCGAGTCGCACTCCGAGGTGAGCGCCACCACGGCGTCCTGGTCGGGCAGCACGAGCCCGAGCTGGCCGTAGGCCCCGTCGGCGCGGTAGCCGTGCCGCGACCGCCACAACTGCAGGCCGTAGCCCAGCCGCCAGTCCGGGTCCTCCTCGTCGGGGGTGCCGACCTGCACGCGCGAGGCCTCCTCGACCCAGGACTCGGGCAGCAGCTGCTCCCCCGCCCACCGCCCCCGCTGCAGGTACAGCTGGGCCAGGTTCGCGATCGCGTCGACGCCGGCGTGCAGGCCCGAGTAGCCGATGTCACGTCCCGGCGGGTCCTGCTGCCAGGCGACGGGCCCGATGCCGAGCGGGTCGAGCAGACGCGGGCGCAGGTGGTCGCTCAGCCGTTGCCCGGTGACGCGTTGCAGGACCGCCGCCAGGGTGTAGGTGCAGGGCTGGCTGTAGGCGAAGTGCGTGCCCGGCTCGCGCTCGGGCGGCAGCCGCAGGAACCCGCGGACCAGGTCCTCGGGGTCCAGCGCCAACGCCGGCTCCAGCGCCTCGGTGAGGTGCCCGGCGGACATGCTCCCCAGGTGTCGCAGGGTGAGCGAGCGGCTGCGCGGGTCCGTGACGTCGGCGTCCAGCTCCGGGAAGTAGCTCAGCACGGTGTCGTCGAGGCCGACCAGGCCCTCGGCCACCGCCAGGCCCAGCGCCGTGGTCGTGAACGCCTTTGGACACCGAGTAGACCCGGCTGAGGGTGTCCGGGCGGTAGGGCGCCCACGCGCCGCGCGCGACGACGTGACCGTGGCGCAGGACGACCAGGCCGTGGACCTGCACGTCGGGCAGCTGCTCGACGGCGTCGACGAAGGCGGTGACGCCCCGGGCGTCGACCCCCTGCTCGGCGGGCGGGCTCACGGGCAGGGTCGCGGCTGGGACCAGGGGCGGGCTCACGTCCGGACGGGCGGTGTCGGGCACCCGTCGACCGTAACCCGCGGCGCCGGTGCGGTCGGCCTCGGGCCTCAGCGGCGGAAGTCGGCCACCGAGTCCTGCAGCTCGCGGGCCGTGACGACCAGGTCGTCGGCCGCGGCCTGGATCGCCTCGACGCCGTCCCGGGTCTCAGCCGAGCCCCGGGCCGCCTCGGCCACCAGGTCGGCGATCGAGCGCCCGCTGGACGCGGCACCGTGGATCGAGCGGCTCATCTCGCCCGTGGTCGCGGTCTGCTCCTCGACGGCGGAGGCGATGGTGGTCTGGTAGCTGTTGATGTCGGAGATGATCCCGGTCACCGTCCCCAGCGCCTCGACGGCGCTCGCGGTGTCGCCCTGGATGGTCTCGATGCGGCGCGTGATGTCCTCGGTGGCCTTGGCCGTCTCCTGGGCCAGCTCCTTGACCTCGCTCGCGACCACGGCGAACCCGCGTCCGGCCTCACCGGCCCGGGCGGCCTCGATGGTGGCGTTGAGCGCGAGCAGGTTGGTCTGGGCGGCGATCGCGGTGATCACCTTGACGACGTTGCCGATCTCGACCGACGACTCCCCCAGGCGGGACACGGTCTGGTTGGCGCTCTCGGCCGCGGACACGGCGGTCGAGGCCACCCGGGCGGCCTCGGTCGCGTTGTGGGCGATCTCGCGGATGGAGGCGCCCATCTGCTCGGCCCCGGCGGCGACGGCGTCCATCCCCGAGCTGACCTCCTCGGCGGCCGCGGTGACCTCGTGGGTCTGCGTGGTGGACCGCTCGGCGGTCCCGGCGATGACCTGGCTCGTCTCGGACAGGCTGTTCGCGGACTCCCCCAGCCGCGTCGACGCCGCCGTGACCCCGGCCACGACGTCGGACACCTTGACCAGGGTGCCGTCGATCGCCGCGGCCAGCCGGTCGAGCTCGTTGCCGCGGCCGTCGGCGTCCGGCGGGGCGAGGCGACGACCCAGGTCGCCGGTGCTCAGCACCTCGGTCATGGCCAGCAGCGGGCGGCTGATGCTGCGGGACACCAGCAGCGACAGCCCGGCCGTCACCAGGACGACCGGCAGCGACCACAGCAGCAGCGTGATGAGCTCGGCGCGGAAGGCGCCGTCCAGGTCGGCCACGTACACGCCCGAGCCCACGACCCAGCCCCACGGCTCGTAGCCGGCGACGTAGGAGATCTTGGGCTGCGGGGCCTCCTCACCCGGCTTGGGCCACATGTAGTCGACGAACCCGGCCCCGTCGGCCTCCACGACCTCGACGAACTCGACGAAGAGCCGCTTGCCGTTCGGGTCCTCGTTCTCCGTCAGGTCGGCGCCGTCCAGCTCGGGCTTCACCGGGTGCATGACCATCGTCGGGTTCATGTCGTTGATCCAGAAGTACTCCTCGCCGGCGTAGCGGACCTCACGCAGCGCGTCCTGCGCGCCCTGCTGCGCCTGCTCCCGGGTCAGCACCCCCGACGTCTCCTGCGCGCCGAAGAACGCCACGACGCCCAGCGCCGTCTCGACCGCGGACTGCGCCTGGCGCTGCTGCTCGCGCTCGATGGTGCTGCGGACCTGGGACGCCCCGATCACGGCCACCAGAGCCATGCCGACCACCGCCGCCACGACCAGGACGAGCAGCCTGGTGCTCACCTTCACCCGCCGGAACCGAGACACCATCTTCTGCACGACCTGTCTGACTTCTCACGAGCCCGACGGTCGGGCTCACAACGGGTGTTCGGCACCGGGCACCGGCCTCCTGAGCCGTGGCGTCCGTCCACCAGGGACCAAGGTCCTGGTGTGGCCCGATCGGCCCACCTCCCCGCACCGGCTGTCGGGGGCGGGCCGCACACTGAGCCTGTGACGGACTCCCGGGGCGCCGCGCCCGAGGTCCGGCGGCTGCTGCTGCGACGCCTCGACGACGGGGTCGAGGCCCTGGAGCTGGACGGGGCCAGGGTCGCCCGCCGTACGCAGGTGGCGACGAAGGACCTGCCGGCGTTCGTCGGCGGGCAGGAGGCCGACCGTCCTCGCTGGACCTGGGACGACACGGCCCGCTGGTACCCCGACCTGCTCCGGGCCGGCATCCGGGTGGAGCGGTGCGCCGACCTGCGGCTGCAGCACGAGCTGCTCCGTCGCTCCCCGCTCGTCGCGCCGGCTCCGGACCGCGACGGCCCCCGAGCCGACGAGGCCGCCGAGGCCGCCAGGTGGGACTCGCTGCCGCCGGTGACCGCGACCGAGGGCGCCCTGTTCGACGGCCACGAGGTCGACGACCTGGACCCCCTGGCCGAGCACGTCCGGCAGCAGCGGACGCTGGCCGCCGGCGAGCACCGTGCGCGTCTCGGGCTGCTGCTGGCGGCCGAGTCCTCGGGTGCCCTCGTCGCGGCCGAGCTGACCCACGCCGGGCTGCCGTGGCGGGCCGACGTCCACCTGGCCGTGCTGGAGCAGATGCTCGGGCCGCGACCGGGCCCGGGCCGGCACCCCGCGGGCCTGGAGCGTCTGCTGCAGCAGACGCGGGACGCCTTCGACGCGCCCACGCTCAACCCGGACTCGCCGGCGTCGCTGCTGCCGGCCCTGCGCGCGGCGGGCCTGGAGGTGACCGACACCCGTTCCTGGACCTTGGAGCGGCTGGACCACCCCGGCATCCCGGCGTTGCTGGAGTACAAGAAGCTGGCGCGCCTGCTGAGCACCAACGGCTGGCACTGGCTCGACACCTGGGTCGAGGCGGGCCGGTTCCGTCCGGAGTACGTGCCCGGAGGCGTGGTCACCGGGCGATGGGCCTCCCGCGGCGGCGGTGCCCTGACCATCCCGGCGCCGCTGCGCCCTGCGGTGGTGGCCGACGACGGCTGGTGCCTCGTGGTCGCCGACGCCGCGCAGCTCGAGCCGCGCGTGCTCGCGGGTCTGAGCCACGACCTGGCCATGGCCGACGCCGGACGCGGCTCCGACCTGTACGAGGGCATGGTCCGGACGGGCGCCGTGGCCACCCGGTCGGAGGCCAAGCTGGGGATGCTGGGCGCGATGTACGGCGGCACCCGCGGCGAGAGCGGACGCATGATCACCCGGATGAGCAGGGCGTACCCCGCCGCCATCGGCTGCGTCGAGGACGCCGCCCGGGCGGGCGAGCGCGGCGAGGTGGTGCGCACCCTGCTGGGTCGGGGCTCGCCCGTCCCGACCGGCAGCTGGACCCTGGACGCGGAGGACCGGCCCCGCGACGTCGAGGCCGAGGCCCGCGACCAGCGCGCCTGGGGCCGCTTCACCCGCAACTTCGTGGTGCAGGGCACGGCCGCGGAGTGGGCGCTGGCCTGGCTGGCGCGCCTGCGCAACCGGTTGTGGGCGCTGGGCGACGGGCTCGTGACCGACCGCCCGCACCTGGTCCTGTTCCTGCACGACGAGGTGGTGGTGCACTGCCCGCTCCACCTGGCCCCCGACGTCGAGGTCGCGGTCCGGGCGGCCGCGGAAGAGGCCGGTCGGCTGCTGTTCGGCGACTTCCCGGTCGACTTCCCGCTCGACGTGTCGACCGTCCGGTCCTGGGCCGAGGCCCGCTGAGGACGCTCAGCGGCGACGGACCAACGCCGACGGCTGCACCTGCACCGCGAACGGCCGCTCGAACCGCCCTCACGGGGGCATCACCGTCACAGCCGCCATGGTGCTCCTCCTCCCGGCGCACGTCACCGCCCTGCCCCGGGACGACGTCGCCTCGCGGGCCTCGTCCACAACCACTCGGGTGGCCGGCATGGCGCCGGCGGAACTGCTGGGTTACTCTTCAGTAACCTACGCAGGCGTAACCAAGGAGACCCACGTGAGCGGGACCACGAGCACCGACGTGAGCAGCACCGTGACCAGCACCGTGACCAGCACCGGCATCGACGCCGACGCCCTCCGTCGCGTCCTCGACGGACCGCACCACGCGCTGCGTGACGAGATCCGCGCCGTCCACGACGCCGACTGGTTCACCCCCCGCCTGCACGCCGACGACGAGGCCCACCGCACCTGGGTGCGCGAGGCCATGGCCCAGGTCGCCCGTACCCCGCACCAGCTGCTGGGCTTCCCGGCGGCCTACGGCGGCCACGACGACGTCGGCGCCTCGGTGGCGGCCTTCGAGATGCTCGGCATGGGCGACCTGTCGCTGACCGTCAAGGCGGGCGTGCAGTGGGGCCTGTTCGGCGGCGCCGTCCAGGCGCTCGGCACGAAGGCCCACCACGACCGCTACCTGCGCTCGATCATGGACTTCACCCTGCCGGGCTGCTTCGCGATGACCGAGACCGGGCACGGTTCCGACGTGCAGTCCCTGCGGACCACCGCGGTCTACGACCCGGCCGCGGAGGAGTTCGTCGTGCACACCCCCGACGAGTCCGCCCGCAAGGACTACATCGGGAACGCGGGCCGCGACGGCCGCCTCGCGGTCGTGTTCGCCCAGCTGGTGGCCGACGGCGAGGACCACGGGGTGCACGCCCTGCTCGTCCCGATCCGCGACGAGGCCGGCGGCGCCGTCCCCGGCGTCACCATCACCGACTGCGGCCCGAAGGCCGGTCTAGCCGGCGTCGACAACGGTCGGATCGCCTTCGACCAGGTCCGGGTGCCCCGCGACGCGCTGCTGGACCGCTACGCCCAGGTCGCCCCGGACGGGACGTACTCCAGCTCGATCGAGTCGGCGAACCGGCGCTTCTTCACCATGCTCGGCGCCCTGGTCCGGGGCCGGATCAGCATCAGCGGGGCCGGGATCAGCGCGACCAAGGTCGGCCTCGACGTCGCCGTCCGGTACGGCCAGGAGCGTCGTCAGTTCACCGACCCGACGACGGGCGAGGAGGTCCGCCTGCTCGACCACCCCTCGCACCAGCGCAAGCTGCTGCCCGCCGTGGCGCGTGCCTACGCCTTCACGTTCGCCCAGGACGACCTCAAGGACGACCTGCAGCGCTCCCACGTCGGCACCCTCGGCGAGCACGACGTCCGCCGGCTGGAGACCGACGCCGCCGCGGTCAAGGCCGGGTCCACCTGGAACGCCGCCCGCACGCTGCAGACCGCCCGGGAGTCCTGCGGCGGCAGCGGCTACCTCGCGAGCTCCCGCATCCCCGAGCTGCGCGCCGACACCGACGTGTTCACCACCTTCGAGGGCGACAACACCGTCCTCATGCAGCTGGTGGCCAAGAACCTGCTGACCGCCTACGCCGCGGGGGCCCGCAGCCCGCTCGGGCGGGCGCGCACCGTGCTGCGCTCGCTGCGGACCCGCGCGTCGGACCGGGTGCGGTCACCGCTGCGCGCCCGGCTGCTAGACCCCCGGGCCCAGGTGGCCCTGCTGGGCGACCGCGAGGACCACGTCCTGGACTCCCTGGCCCGTCGGCTGCGGGGGGCCGTCGCCGCCGGTGCGACGCCGGCCGCCGCGGCGTCGACGGTCCAGGACCACATGCAGACCCTCGGGCGCGCCCACGTGGACCGGCTCCTGGTCACGGCGTTCGAGGACCGGGTCCGACGCTGCGAGGACCCCGGGACCGCTGCCGTGCTGGCGCAGGTGCGCGACCTGTTCGTGCTGTCCCGCGTCGAGGAGGACCTGGCCTGGTTCCTCACCCACGGTCGCCTGAGCCGCGCCGACGCCCGCGCGGTCACCGACCACGTCGACCGGCTGTGCGCCGAGCTCCGCCCGCACGCCGTCGAGCTGGTGGACGCGTTCGGCGTCGACCCGGCCTGGGCGACCCGCAGCGAGCGCGCGAGCCGTCAGACGCTCGCGGCCTGAGGCACCGACCCGTCAGCGGGTCACCCGGCGAGCAGCCTCGCGTGCAGGTCGGCCACGCGGGCGGCGATGTCGTCGCGGACCAGCCGCATCCGCTCGATGCCCTCGATGCCCCGCTCCGACGGCTCGTCGGTCACCCAGGTCTCGAACCGCGTGCCCTCGACCGGTTCGACCTGGGCCTCCGGGCCGACGAGGACCACGACGTCGGCGGCGCGCAGCATCGCCTCGGTGACGGCCTTGGGGACCTGACCGCCCATGTCCGCGCCGACCTCGGCGAGCACCTCCTGGGACAGGCCGTTGACCGCGGCGCCGGGCCGCGTGCCCGCGGAGTCGACGACGACCGCGGCGCCCGCGGCCTTGCGCATCAGGCCGGCGGCCATCTGGGACTTGCCGCCGTTCTTGACGCAGACGAACAGGACGGACGGGGGCGTGGGCACGAGGGCTCCTCCTGATCAGGCGGGTACGGGCGAGGCGGTGAGGGCGCGCAGCTGCTCGGGACCCACCGGCGACCGGGTCACCCGTGGCAGCACGACCAGCCTGGCGCCGAGCCCGTCGGCCTCCAGCAGGTAGCGGTGCTCCTGGGCGGCCCGGGCGGCGAGGACCGGGTCGGTGGGTCGCGCGGCGGCCAGGCTCTGGTTGAGCACCCAGGCCGCGGGCGTGATGCCGCTGCGGGCCAGGTCCGCCTGCAGGTGCGCCGCCTCGTGCACCGGTGTCGCCTCGGGAAGGGCGACGAGCAGGACGTGGGTCCGGGCCGGGTCACGCAGCCGGTCCAGCAGGCTCAGGACGTGCTCGGGCATCGCCCCCGTCTGGCGGGCGAGCTCGCGGTGGTAGGTGCGGGCGGCGTCCAGCAGCAGCAGGGTGTGCCCCGTCGGGGCGGTGTCGACGACGACGAAGCCGTCCTGCGCCTCCGCGACGGTCCGCGCGAACGCGTGGAAGACGGCGATCTCCTCGGTGCACGGCGACGCGAGGTCCTCGGCCAGGACCGCTCGGGCGTCCTCGTCCAGCTCGGCGCCGGCGGTGGCCAGGACCTCGGCGGTGTAGGCGGCGGTCTCGGCCACCGGGTCGATGCGGGACACCCGCAGCCCCGGCACGGCCTCGCCGACCGCCTCGCTGACGTGGGCGGCAGGGTCCGTGGTGGTCAGGTGCACCCGGTGGCCCCGCTCGACCAGGGCCAGGGCGACGGCCGCGGCGACGGTGGTCTTGCCCACGCCGCCCTTGCCCATGGTCATGACCAGTCCCGCACCCGGCGCGGCCAGCGTCCCCACCAGGTCCTCGAACGGCGACCCGAGCACGAGGTCGACCGGGCCCGCGCCGTCGACCGGGGCGGGGGCCCGGCCCTGGGCCAGGTCCCGCAGCGCGTCCAGCCCGACCGGGCTCACGGTGCGCAGCTCGACGGTGGTGCGGGGCAGGTCGGCCAGCGCGGCGGGCACGCCGGCCAGGGCCTGGCGGGCCTGGGCGTGCAGGGCGGCGGCGAGGGGGTCCTCGACGCCGGGGGTCGCGCTGAGCAGGCCGTTGACGACGAGTCGCTGGCAACCCAGGCCCAGCGTGCGCAGCTCCGTGGACGCGCGGGCCGCCTCGGCCAGCGAGGCCGTGTCCGGTCGGGCGACGAGGACCAGCGTGGTGGCCGCGGCGTCCGACAGCGCCGCGACGGCCCTGGCGTAGCGGTCCCGCTGGGTGACCATGCCCGACAGCGGGCCGAGGCAGGAGGTCCCGGTGCCGTCGCCGATGAACGTGGACCACGCCGCGGGCAGGGCCAGCAGCCGCAGGGTGTGCCCGGTCGGCGCGGTGTCGAACACGACGTGGTCGTAGCCGGACGCCACCGCGTCGTCGGTCAGCAACGTGGTGAACTCGTCGAAGGCGGCGATCTCGACCGTGCACGCCCCCGAGAGCTGCTCCTCGACCCGCGCCACGGCGCTGTCGGGCAGCACCCCTCGGTAGGGGCCGATCACGCGCTCCCGGTACGCCGCGGCCGCGGCCTCCGGGTCCACGTTGAGCGCGGACAGCCCCGCCACCCCGGTGACGGGGGTCGCGGTCCGGCCCACCGGCTGGCCGAGCACCTCGGCCAGGTTGGAGGCCGGGTCGGTGCTGACCAGGAGCACCGACCGTCCCAGACCGGCCAGCCCGACGGCCGTGGCGCAGGCGGTCGAGGTCTTGCCGACCCCGCCCTTGCCGGTGAGGAACAGGAACCGGGTGGTCGTCGAGGCGACCAGCCCGGGGATGCCGACGACGGCCATCAGCAGCAACCGGCCGGGGGTGCCGCGGGGCCGTCGGCAGGCGCACAGCAGGCCTCGGTCGGGGGCAGCAGGTCGGCCCCGACCACGACCGGGCCGCCCGGGGCCGGCAGGCCGACGGCGGCGGCGAGGTCCTCGCGGGACAGCCAGCTGCCGGAGGAGCGCAGCCGGCCGTCGACCATGACGACGGGCAGCGCGTCCTCACCGCCGGAGGCGAGGACGGCCGCCACGAGCGGGGCGGCCACGAAGGCGCCGGGGTCCTGGGCCAGGTTGTGGCGGGTCACGTCGACCCCCTGGTCGGCGAGCCAGCGGAGGTCGGACTCGAACCGGGCCAGCGTCGGGTCCACCGCCGGCCCGCAGACCCCGGTCGAGCAGCACATCGCCGGGTCGTAGACCTCGACGACGCTCCGTGCCGGGGCGACCGGCTCCGGGCCGGTGGTCCCGGCGGCGGGCAGGACCGCCCGGATGACGGCGGCCTGGGCGTGGCTGTGCACCCGGTGGGTGGGCCGCACCTCGAGGTCCACGAAGCCGGCCGCGGCGAGCGCGGACCTGAGCTCGGACTCGGTCAGCGCACCCGCGATGCAGCCGGTCCAGGCGGCCATGTCGGCCTTGGTCGCCTCGTCCATGTCCTCGTCGGCGACCACGTCGGAGAACGCGAGCCGTCCCCCGGGACGCAGCACGCGGGCGGCCTCGCGGAGCACGACGGTCTTGTCGGCCGCCAGGTTGAGGACGCAGTTGGAGATGACCACGTCGACGGCGTCGTCGGGCAGCGGCACGTCCTCCAGGTAGCCCTGGACGAACTCCACGTTGGTGACACCGGCCGCGGCGGCGTTCGCCCGGGCCAGGTCGAGCATCTCGGTGGTCATGTCGAGCCCGATGGCGCGTCCGGTGGGCCCGACCCGACGGGCCGAGAGGAGGACGTCGCCACCACTGCCGGAGCCCAGGTCCAGGACGGTCTCACCGGGGTGCAGGTCGGCCACGGCCGTCGGCACCCCGCAGCCGAGCGACCCGGCCAGCGCGGCCTCGTCGGCGTCGTCGCCGGAGTACAGCGCCGCCCCGAACACCGCGGCCCCGGAGGCGTCGGTGGCGAGGTCCGCCGGGGCCGAGCCGCAGCAGCTGGTGCTCGTGGCGGCCTCCGCGTAGCGGGCCCGCACGGTCTCGCGGATGTCCTCGGGTGCGTTGCTCATGACGGTGTCCTCTCCGTGTTGACGGGGTGGCCGGCCGGTCGGCCGGCGGGGTCGCCGGCGGGACCACCGGCAGGACCGTGGTCCGGGGCGGCGCGGTCCGGGCGCTGGGTGAACCGTCGTCGCAGGGCGAGGCTGACGTACACCAGGCCGACGAGCACCGGCACCTCGATGAGGGGGCCGACGACGCCCGCGAGGGCCTGGCCCGACGTGACGCCGAAGGTGGCGATGGCCACGGCGATGGCCAGCTCGAAGTTGTTGCCGGCCGCGGTGAACGCCAGCGTGGTGGTGCGCTCGTAGCCCAGGCCGAGGGCGGCCCCCAGGGCGAAGCTGCCGCCCCACATCAGGGTGAAGTACACGAGCAGCGGCAGCGCGATGCGGGCGACGTCGAGCGGGTTGGACGTGATCTGGTCCCCCTGCAGGGCGAACAGCAGGACGATGGTGAACAGCAGCCCGTACAGGGCGAACGGGCCGATCCGGGGGATGAACCGCTCCTCGTACCAGGTGCGGCCCTTGGCCCGCTCGCCGACCAGGCGGGACAGGAACCCGGCCAGCAGCGGGATGCCGAGGAAGATGAGGACGCTGCGCGCGATGTCCCACGGCGAGGCGTCGATGCCGGTCTGGTCCAGCCCGAGCAGACCGGGCAGCACGTCCAGGTAGAACCACCCGAGCACGGCGAACGCGAACACCTGGAACACCGAGTTGATCGCCACCAGCACGGCCGCGGCCTCGCGGTCGCCGCAGGCCAGGTCGTTCCAGATGATGACCATGGCGATGCACCGGGCCAGGCCGACGATGATCAGCCCGGTGCGGTACTCCGGCAGGTCCGGCAGGAAGATCCAGGCCAGCGCGAACATGAGCGCCGGGCCCAGCACCCAGTTCAGCAGCAACGAGCTGGCCAGCAGCCGCTTGTCGCCGGTGACCACGCCGATCCGGTCGTAGCGGACCTTGGCCAGCACCGGGTACATCATGACCAGCAGCCCGATCGCGATCGGCAGGCTGATGCCGTCGACGGTGACGGCCTCGAGGACCTCGCCGAGGCCGGGCACCCCGCGTCCGAGCAGCAGCCCGACGAGCATGGCCACGCCGATCCATAGCGGCAGGAACCGGTCCAGCGTCGACAGCTTGGCGACGACGCCCTGGTCCTGGCGGTCGACGGTGACGGGGACGGTCACGCCGTGACCTCCGTGGGGACCGGGGCGGACGCGGCGGCCCGGACTTCGGGCGCGACTTCGGGCGCGACTTCGGGCGCGACTTCGGGCGCGCTGAGCTCGGCCGGCCCGAGCACCGCGGACAGCTGCACGAGGGCGGCGGGCACGACCCGGTAGTAGACCCAGGTCCCCCGTCGCTCGCACTCCATCAGCCCGGCCTCGCGCAGCACCTTGAGGTGGTGGCTGATGGTCGGCTGGGACAGGTCGAAGGCCGGGACCAGGTCGCAGACGCAGGCCTCGCCCCCGTCGTGGGAGGCGACCATGCTCAGCAGCCGGAGCCGGACCGGGTCCCCCAGCGCCTTGAACATCCGGGCGAGGTCGCCCGCCCAGTCCTGGGTCAGGGGCTCCTGGGCCAGCGGGCTGCAGCAGGCCGCGCTCTCTTGGTTCGACATGCGTCGATATTGACAGGCATCGATGCAGGGGGCAAGCCCGCCGGTCACGCCCTGCGGATAGTCAATTGTGACGACGACCCGGCGGGCCCGCCGCCCCGACGATCGAGCGAGCCGGCCCAGGCAGGGCCGGGCACCGGTCAGACAGGTCACACAGGTCATGGCTCCCCGCTCGGGGGGAGCGGGAATCGGAGTCGTCATGCGAAGCAACGTCCTCAAGGCCTCCCTCGCGGGGGTCGCCGCCGTCGCCCTGCTCGCGGGGGGCACCACGTACGCGTCCTGGTCCGACTTCTCGATCGACGAGGGCAACACCGTCGGCGCGGGCACCCTCACCCTGGTCGCCGGCGAGCAGGCCGGCAACGGCCCCCGGAGCCAGTTCGACAACGTCCGCCTCGCCCCGGGCGAGGACAAGGACGAGTGGATCAAGATCCTGTCCAGCGACGGCGACTCGGTCCCCAACGGCACCCTGTCCGTCGACATCGTCGACTACGTCGGCACCGAGGACGGCTGCGCCGGCAACAGCGAGGTGCTGGTCGACGCCGACTGCGCCGACACCACCAGCGGCGGCGAGTTCGACCGCTGGGCGCGCATCCAGATCAGCGCGTTCCGCATCGCCGACCAGGGCATGAACTGCTCCGACCGCGTCATCGGCGACCCGTGGTTCAACAACCGGGCGCAGTACACCGCCATCGCCCGGACCCGCCTGGACCAGGCCGTCGACCTGGGCAGCGTGACGTTCAAGAACGCCGCCGGTGAGGACGCCGTCCTGGGCGCCGGGAACGCCCTCTGCGTCGGGGCCGCCGTCCTGATGCCGCAGAACGCGACCAACGCCAGCCAGGGCGACAGCGGCGAGTTCTCGCTGCGCTTCGACCTCGTGCAGACCGACCAGCCCATCCGCTGACCCAGCGTCCCGCCCCGCACCACCCGGACCTCGGCACCACCTCACCCATCCAGCACCTGACCCAGACGGAGACATCATGAACAGCAACGTCATCAAGGCCTCGCTCGCCGGGGTCGCCGCCGTGGCCCTGCTCGCCGGTGGCACCACCTACGCCTCCTGGTCCGACTTCTCGATCGACGAGGGCAACACCGTCGGCGCCGGCACCCTGACGCTCGACGTGGTGGCGAACCCCAACAGCTCGACCACCTTCGACAACCTGCGTCTGGCCCCCGGCCAGGGCAAGGACGAGTGGGTCCGCGTCGTCTCCAACGACGGCGACTCGGTCCCCAACGCCACCCTCGCGGTGGAGCTGCTGGACCTGCAGGGCACGGAGGACGGCTGCAACGGCAACGGCGAGGTCCTCGTGGACCCCGACTGCGCGGACACCGCCTCCGGCGGGGAGTTCGTCCGAGACGCGCAGATCAAGGTCGTCGCCTACCAGGCGCCCGCGACCAACCGGTGCGGCACCAACGTCCAGGGCGGCGGCGAGTACACCGGCAGCGGCGTGACCGGCAGCGGTCTCAAGGAGTACGCCGCCATCACGACGCGGAGCCTCGCCGCCGCAGGCGGGGCCGGCAGCCTGACCTTCAAGGACAGCACCGGTGCCGACGCCGTCCTCGCGCCCGGTGCCGCCCTGTGCGTCGGTTCCAGCATCGTCCTGCCGCAGAGCAGCGACAACGCCACCCAGGGCGACAGCGCGAGCTTCTCCGTCCGGTTCGACCTGGTGCAGAGCAACCAGCCCGCCAACTGAGCACACGCGGCCCCCGACCGTCGTCACGGTCGGGGGCCGCACCCCCCTCGTCACCCCTCCCGGGCCCCACACCAGTCAGAGGAGCCGACATGGCACCCGTGCTCCGCATCGCAGGCCGCGTGCTCGGCTGGCTCGTGCTCCTCGCCGTGGCCCTGGCCGTCGTCGCCGTCGTGGTCGTGCCCCGGGCCGGCGGCGCCCAGGCCCTGACCGTCCTCACCGGCAGCATGACCCCGTCGCTGCCCGTGGGCTCCGTCGCCGTCAGCCGCCCCGTCGACCCGTGGACCGTCGAGCCGGGCGACGTCATCAGCTTCCAGGTGGCCCCCGGCGACCCGACGCTGGTCACGCACCGCGTGGTCGAGGTCGTCACCGACGACGGCGAGCTGGAGTTCCGCACCAAGGGCGACGCCAACGACGGGGACGACCCGGACCTCGTCCCGGCCGGTGCCGTGGTCGGCGAGCTCTGGTACCACGTGCCGTGGGTCGGGCACCTGACGGTGCGTGCCGGTGACCCGGCCGTCCTGCTCGCGGTCGCGGTCCTCGGCCTGCTCGCCTACGCCGGCTACCACCTCATCGCCGCCTTCCGCCCGGCCCGCCGGGGCCTGAGCCGGCACCTCGTGCTGGCGTCCGCGACCGGTCCGACCGCCCGCGCGGTGCTCGACGTGGCCCGCGCCAACGGCGGGCGGCTCGTCACGCCGGCCACCGACCCGCGCCGCCTGCCCGACGAGATCACGGTCGAGTGCGTGGTCGACCCCGACGCCGTGACCGTGCTCGAGCGCGCCCTGCGCGACGCCGGGGCCACGTCCGTCGCGACCGCCTCGGTCCAGCTCCCCGCCCCCGGCCGCCGGCCCGCCCCGTCCTCGGCCGACCACCAGGTGGGGACCACGGCGTGAGGCGGCTCAGCCCTCCGAGCACCCGGCTGGGTCGCGGCGCCCGTGTCGTCGGCGCCCTGCTGGGCGTCCTGGCCCTGGGCCTGGTGCCGGTCCTGCCGAGCACCCCGGCGTCGGCCCGCCACGACGCGACCGGCCGCCCCGTCGTCACCGTGCACGGCAGCGAGGCCACGAACCGGGTGGTGGTCAGCGAGATCGTGCCCGGCACGTCCCGCACCGTCGTGCTCGCGCTGGACCCGCGGACCCCGGTCCGCGACGTCCACCTGGCCGTGGCCGACGTGGTCGACGACGACCACGGCTGCCTGCGCCCGGAGGTCGCGGCCGGCGACACCACCTGCGGCCCCGGCGGCGGTGAGCTGTCGGCGCACCTGACCCTGCAGCTGCACCCCGGGTCCCTCGTGGCCGGCCAGTGCCGCCCCCAGCCGGTGCCGCAGGTGCCGGCGACGCCGTTCCTGGACGCGGTGCACACCCAGCTCGTCGCCCGGGCCCGGGGGACCGGGTCGACGTGCGCGCTGCTCACGGTCGCGCACGTGGACTCCGCGACCGACAACCTGACGCAGGGCGACACCGTCGCCTTCGCCCTGGTGGTGGGGGCGGGCCGGCCCGCGGCCACCCGCAGCCCCGGTCCGCTCCACGGGCTGACGCAGCGGCTGCCCGGGCGCGGTCCCGTCGACCTCGGCGGTGGACGGCCGTGAGGCACGCGCGACGCCGCAGCGGCGCGGTCCCCCACCTGCGGGGGCGTCGCCGGGGCCTGGTCACCCGGGCCTGGGCGCTGCCGCTGGCCGTGGGGCTGGTCGTCGTCACCGCCGCCGGGCTGGGCGCGACGACGGGCCGCACCCTGGCGGCCTGGGCGGACACCGCCGTGCTGCCCGGCGGCGCCCTGGCCGCCGCCACCGTGATCGCGACGACGACCGAGCCCACGACCCCGCCGGGACAGGCGGTCGAGCACGTCGGCTGGCCGTCGACGGGGGCCCCGCTCCGGTTGAGCGTCCGCAACGACGGCACCGTCGAGCAGGACCTCGTGCTGGTGGTCGGGGCGTTGGCCGACGACGGCCTCCCGCCCGCGGGGCAGCGTCCCCGCTCCTGCCCGGGGTCGGTGTGGCGGACCGCGACGGTGGCCGTCGACGACGTGCCCGCTGCCCCGGTGTGCCGCGTCGCCGGGACCCCGGTGGCGGTCGACGTGCCCGTCGGCGGCACCACGACGCTGGTGCTCGCGGGACCGCGCGGCGGCACCGCCGAACCGCTGCACGTCGTGGCCCTGGACAGCGCGAGCGGCCGGTTCGTCGACACCGCCGTCGTGGTGGACGTGACGCCGCCCGGTGCGGGGGCCCGGACCGCCGTCGCCCCGGCGGACCCCGTCGGGCCCGTCGGACCGCCCGCGCCCCCCGGCGGCAGCGGCTCCGGCGGCGCACCTGCCCCCGACGCGCCGCAGCCCGCTCCCGCGCCGCCGGCCCCGACCGTCGAGCCCGCCGACCCTGCGCCGTCCACCCCGCCTGCGCCGTCCACCCCGCCGGCGCCGCCCGTCCAGACCACGCCGCCCGTCGGGACCACGCCGCCCGTCCAGACACCGCCACCCGTGCAGACCGAGGCGCCCGTCGGGACCGAGGCGCCCGTCGGGACCACGGCGCCCGTCGGCGTGCCGTCGAAGGTGCCCGGCGAGCCCGACGCCGGCCCGTCAACGGCCCCCTGAGCGGCGCTCCCACCACCCCGAACGATGGGCGAGGGCCGCCGCCTCCAGCTGCGAGGCGACGCCGAGCTTGCTGAGCACGGCACGGACCTGGGCTCGCACGGTGGCCAGGCTCACCACGCGCTGCCGGGCGATGTCCGCCGCGCGGCGACCCAGCACGATGCCCTCCAGCACCTCGGCCTCGCCCGGGGTCAGCCGGTCGAACGGCTCCATCGCCGCCGACCGCTGCTCCCGCTGCCTGCGCGCGGCGCGGACCAGGTGCTCGCGCCTGGCCCGGTCGAGCACCGGGCGCCCGGACTCCACCAGCTCGACCGTGCCCACCAGCACGTCCAGCGGGACCGACTTGTCGAGGACGGCGACCGCGCCCGCCAGCAGGCACGCCCCGAGCCGGGCCTCGTCGGTCGCACCGGTGACGACCACCACCGCGTGCCCGGCGGCGTGCAGTGGCGCCACCAGGTCGTCGCCGAGCCGGTCCCGCCCGAGGTCCAGGTCGAGCAGCACGGTCGCGGGGGGCAGGTCGCGGGCCGTCGCCTCGACGTCGTCGAGCGGGCCCAGGACGGTGACCTCCCGGCCCGAGTGCCGCAGCACCAGCGCCACGGACTGCGCGAGCAGGGCGTGGTCCTCGACCACGACCACCCGGCGCGGCACGACCGGGCTCAGCGCACGCCTCGGGCCGTCGGCACGGCGGCCGCGGTGGCGGAACCCCCCGGACCGGTCCGCCTGCCGCGACCGTCGGCGGCGGGCAGGTCGAGCACGAAGCGGGCCCCGTGGTCGCCGAGCAGACGGCAGTCGCCCCCGGCGGCCCGCGCCAGACGCCGGACGACGGGCAGGCCGAGCCCGTCGCCGGCACCGGGACCGCCGCAGATCCCCGACCCGAACACCGTCGCCCGCAGCGACGCGGGGACACCAGGACCGTCGTCCTCGACCGTGATCCGCACGTCGGAGCCGTACGGCGCGGCGCCGAGCCTCACGGTCGCACCGGGCGCGTGGACCAGCGCGTTGGTGAGGAGGTTGGCCACGACCCGGGCGAGCGCGTCCTCGTCCAGCCCGACGAGCGTCCCGCTCGGCTCCCAGACCAGCCGCTGCCCGCGCTCGCGGAACAGCACCACCAGGGGTCGGACGACGTCGTCCACGGCCGTCGTCGACGTCCGGGCCGTACCGGGGCGCGACAGCAGGCGCTCGAGACGGGACAGCTCGACGGCCACCCCCTCCTCCAGGTCGGCGCGGTCGAGCGGGTCGAGCCGGTCGGCCAGCTGCTCGATGGCCGCGGCCGCGCTGCGGATCCCGGCCACGCTGGAGCGGGCGTCGTGGAGCTTCTCGGCGTGGCCCTGCAGCACGGCCTCGTCGGCGGCCAGCCGGAGGCTCAGCTCGCGGTCCCGGCGGACGACGGCGTCCAGGGCCCGTCGGGTGTCCACCAGCGCGCAGCGCCCCACCAGGGCGGCGGCGACCAGGACGAGCACGTGCATCGACGTCGCGGCGGCCTGCTCGGCCCCCGGCAGCGGGACCAGGTGGGCGAGGCCGCGCCCGACGGCGCCCAGGACGAGGGCGAGGAGCAGCACACCGGTCACCGTCGCCCACCGTCGGGGCAGCGCACCCGGCCGGACCAGCACCCGGAGCGCGCCGGCGGCCCACACCACCGCCGACGCGGACCAGACGGAGCTGGACCACGCCGGCAGCTGGGCCGGCGGGACGAGGGCGACGAGGACCGCGGCGGTCAGGACCGCCAGGACGGCGGCGGCCGCCGTGGCCACCGAGGTCCGGACCAGCACGCGGCCCGGGCGCAACCCGCTGTCGACCTCCCCGGTGGTCGTGGCGGCCACCACCACCGGGACGGCGAGCAGGGCCACCAGCAGCGGGCTCGCGACGGTGACGGTCTCGACGGCCAGGACCAGGTCCTCGGCCCGGGTCACCACGGTGGCCCCGCCGCCGAGCACCAGGAGGGCGGCCGACAGCAGGCCCTCGGGCGCCCGACCGTCCAACCGCCAGCGCACCAGCCCCGCCACCCCGGCGGCCACCAGCACCCAGGTCACCAGGTGGCGCAGCAGCGACGCCGTGGACGGGTGGACGAGCATGTCGCCGGACAGCCGCAGCAGGGCCGCGGTGGCGGCGTCCGGCAGCGTCAGCAGCACGAGCACGGCGAGCGCCAGGAGGGCGAGGACGGTCGTCACCGGCCCGACCGCCCGCCGCCACCCCCGGTGGCTGCGGGCCCCGCCCGGCCCCCGCGTCGGGGCGGCGACGGGGTCGGCGCCGGCGGTGGGCACCCCCGGCTCGCCGAGGTCGTCGGTGGCGGCGGGAGGGGTGGACGGGTGCGCGACGACGGGGTCGTGGCGACGCCGGCGGTCGGGTCCCCGGTAGACCTGGGGGACCGCTCCGACCACTGCCACGAGCTGGACGTTAGGCCAGGTCGGGCGACGGGCGGCGCGACGGGCACAGGGACTGCCCGAAGGGACTACCCGGGTTCCACCGGACGACCCATGGGGGTGGACGCGCAGGTCAGGGGCGGTTTCGCCCGATTGTGACGAATGGCCGGACGAATGGTCGGGCGGGCCGGCGGGGTCAGCGACCGGGTGGGCCTGCCCGGCGGCCCGGGGCGGCGGTCGACGGCCTCGGCCAGCGGCTGAGGGCGACCCGGACGGCCTCGACGCAGGCCTGGCCGTGACGACGGCCCGCGTCGTCGTCCGTCCCGGGGTCGAGCCCCCAGGTACGGGGGTCGGCGGCCAGGGCCGCGATGCGGTCGACCACGACCTGCGAGACCACCCGCGGACGCCGGACCAGCCAGGTCACGAGGTCGTCGTCGGTGAGGACCGTCACCCGCCGGGGCACCTCGGTGGCCCGGACCGAACGGGCCCCCACGAGCACCACCACGCCGCGGACCGCGACGTCGTGACCGGCGGCGGCGCCCAGCGTGGCCGCCACGAGCCGGACCTGGCGCTCGACCTCGCGGACGTGGCCCACCGGGCGGCCGTCGGCGCGCACCTGGCAGGCGTGCACGCTCACCCGTTCCCCGGCGTGGTGGGCGGTGCGGACCACGACGACCCCGTTCGGTCCCACGACCAGGTGGTCGACCCCCAGGGGACCACCGACCGGGACGGCGTGCAGGACGTGGCTGCGGGCGTCGAGCCCGCCCAGCAGGGCGGCCACCCGCTGCTGCGCGGCGACGGCCCGGTACCAGCGGCGCAGGGCGGCGGCGCGCGGGGCTCGGACGACGAGCCCGCCCGGGCCCTGCGCCGACGCGTCGTGGTGACGGGCCAGCTCGCGGGCGACGAGCTCGCCGGGCACCCGGGCCGACAGGTCCGACCCGCACCTGCGGTCCTCGTGACGGCAGGGGCCCGAGCAGGGCGTGGCGGACGGCTGGGGCCGGCGAGGGGTCACGACGAGGCCGGTGACGACGCGGCGTCGCAGCAGCGGCCCCCGCCCTGTCGCGGGGCCCTGCACCGGTGCCGTCGTCGCTGCCACCACCGGTGCATCGGCACGCGTGCGCCGCGACCTGAGGGCCGGGGTGATGACACCCGCCGCCCGTCGTCCCTACTGTCCTGCCATGGCCGCATCCCCCGGTGGTGACACCCTGCGCCGTGCCGGTGCGGCGGCATGGTCCTGGCTCGGCATCATCGGCCTCGGCGCCGTCCTCGTGCTCGGGCTGTCCGCCGTGGCCGGGCTGGTGGTGCCGTTCGTGGTGGCGGTGGTGGTGGCGGTGCTGCTCGTCCCCCTGGTCGACCTGCTGCAGGCCCGACGGGTCCCCCGGACCGTGGCCGCCCTGCTCGTGCTGCTCGGGTTCCTCGGGGTGCTGGTGGGGGTCATCTGGCTGGCCGTCTCGGCCGTGGCGTCCCAGTGGTCGGTGGTGACCGGCGACCTGCGGGCCGGGCTGGCCTGGGCCGTGCAGCAGCTGGACGGGCTGGGCATCGACGTCCAGTCCCCCGCCACGCTGCTGCGGCGCGGCCTGGAGGTGGCGGGCACCCTGGCGCTGGGCCCGGCCAGCGCCGTGGTGGGGGCCCTGGGCTCCATCACGTCGTTCCTCATCGGCACCACCATCTCGATGTTCCTGCTGTTCCTGATGCTGGCCGACTGGCACCGGTTGACGGGCTGGACCCACCAGCGGCTGTGGGTCCCGGCCCCGGTCGGCCACGGGATGGTCACCGACGTCGTGGACTCGCTGCGCCGCTACTACCTGGCCCTCACCCTGTCCAGCGTCGTGGTGGCCCTGGTCATCACGGTCACGGCGTGGTTGCTGGGGGTGCCGCTGGCGCTGGCGATCGGTGTGGTCACCCTGGTCACGTCCTACGTGCCCTACCTGGGGGCCATCTTCTCCGCGGCGGTCGCCGTCCTCATCGCCCTGGGCGCCGCCGGCCCGTTCGAGGCGGTGGTCCTGCTGCTGGTGATCCTCCTGGTGCAGAACCTGGTCCAGACGGTGATCCAGGCCAAGCTGACCGGCGCCGCCCTGCAGCTGCACCCGATCGTCACGTTCTCGGCCACGATCGTCGGCGCCGCGGTCGCCGGGATCCTCGGCGCGTCCCTGGCCGTGCCGGTCCTGGCCGGCGCGCGCAGGGTCGTGGCCCGGTTGCGGGACCACCGCGAGGCCGCCGCCGCGGCCGGGGCGGCGCTGTCACCGCCCGCCGTACCGACCAGCGACACGGCACGCGGGCCCGACGGTCAGGACGACCCCGGGACGGCTCCGCCGTCGCTGGTCGGTACACCGACCCCGCCACGCCCGCCCAGCTCGACGTAGCGGTGCTCGAGGGGCGCCTCCGAGCCCGCGACGACGCCCTCCCCCGTCGGTACCACCGGCACCCTCGGCAGGGCGTCCGGCAGCCCGTCAGGACGCCCGCACCCCCGGCTCGGCGGCGGCGAGCTCGGCCAGGTCGGCCGCGACGCCCTCGGGGGCGCGGCCCTCCCGGCGGTCGGAGGTGACGACGGGGTGCTGCGCCGTCCGCAGCAGCCGGGCCCCGGCCCGCTCCAGGGCCTGCACCAGGTGGACGTCCTCGCCGGTGACGACCTCGGGGTAGCCGTCCACCGCCAGGTAGGCGTCGCCCCGCACCCCGAGGTTGGCGCCGTGGACGTGCGGGTGCCCCTCGACGTGCTGCTGCTGCTCGGTCCAGCGGGCGGCCAGCTGGTCCCGCGGTGAGGACAGCACGACCGTCCCGACCCGGGCGTGGAAGCCGGCCTCGGCCGCCCGGACCTGCTCGAGCAGCCACCCCGGCGGCACGGTCGAGTCGGCGTCGGTCCCGGCGATCCAGGTCGTCCCGGGCCGGCCGCCCCCCGTGCCCGCCTGCTCCAGCAGGTGGGTGGCCCCCCGGCGCCGGGCGGCACCGACCCCGACGGGCTCGGTGCTGATCAGGTGCGGCAGCGGCAGGTCCGGGGACCAGGTGGCCGCGCGGGCCGCCTCCGCGCTGCCGTCACGGCAGCCGTCCAGCACCACCACCACCGTCAGGTGCACCCCCGGGCGGGCGGCCCGCAGCGCGTCCGCGGCGGACCCCAGCGAGCGCAGGCACCGCCCGAGCAGCCGCTCCTCGTCACGGACCGGCACCAGCACCCCCAGGTGCGAGAGCCCGGTCAGGGCCGACGGCTCCGACCCGTCCGGGACGCTCACCCGAGCCAGCCCTCGGCCCGGGCGACGGACGCCTCCCCGGACGTCCACACGTCCAGCAGCAGGTCGGGCTCCTCGTGGTGGGCGAGGTGGGCGAGGCCGGTGCCGCCGAGGCACTCGTGGACGCCGGCGGCCGTCCCGGGGTAGCCAGGGGCGGGGTGGCGCCAGTGGCAGGCCAGCAGGACCCCGCCCGGGGCCAGGCCGGCCACCGCACGGTCGGCGAGCTCGGCCAGGTCGTCGGCCCCCAGGTAGTAGCCGACCTCGGACACCACGATTAGGTCGAAGGTCCCGTCGGGCCACTGCCCCGGCACCCACCGCTGCTGCAGCGTGACCGCACCGGCCTGCGGCGAGGCCGACAGCCGCTCCCCCGCCAGCGCGACCGCGCGGGGGTCGCCGTCGCAGGCCAGCAGCTGCTCGCAGCGCGCGGCCAGCCGCTCGGTGAGGTGCCCGGCGGCGCAGCCGAGCTCCAGGCCGCGCCCGAACCGCTCCCGCGGCAGGGCCGCCATCACCAGGTCCCGCTTGCGCCGCTCGTACCAGCGGTCCGCGATGCGCCACGGGTCGTCGTCCTGCGTCCACCGGTCGGCGAAGTACTCCGGCGGGAGGGTCACGAGGCACCTGCGGTCGGCGTCGGGCTGCAGAGGACCACCTCGAACGGGCGGGCGAACCGGGCCAGGACGGTCGCCGGCAGGACGGCGCGGTCGACGTCGGCCGGGCCGAGCGGGTGCACCTGCGTGACGAAGCGCTGCACGGCCGTGGACTTGGCCGTGCGGGCGGTCTCGTCCAGGGCGACGGTGCGGGCGTGCGGCCATCGCGCCCCCACCTCGGCCGGCTCCGCCCAGTGCCAGGCCCAGATCGGCACCTCCCACACCGGCACGCCGTGACGGCGGCCCGCGGCCAGCGCCACCCGGCCGCAGACCTCGTGGTCGGGGTGGCCGTCGGCGTGCCAGGGCGCCACGACCAGGTCCGCCGCCGTCCCCGTCAGGGCGTGGTCCACCGCGGCGGCGACGTCGTCCTCGTGCGGCTGCAGACCGGAGTCCGGCAGCGCGAGCCAGGTCGTGGTGCCCTGCAGGCCGAGCTCGCGGCGCGCGTCCTCCGACTCCTGCCGGCGGCGGCGGGCCAGGTCCTCCGGCGCCAGCACGGTGCTGCCGGGGTGGGAGGCCTCGCCGTCGCTGGCCCACACCACGTCGACCTGCCAGCCGTCCCGGCCCAGCAGGTGCAGCAGCCCTCCCGCCCCGAGCACCTCGTCGTCGGGGTGGGCCGCCAGCACGAGGGCGCGCGGGCGTCCGCCGCCCGGGCGCACCGGCGGCACCGCCGGGGCCCAGCCCGTCGCCGCCAGCCACGGCAGCCACGAGGTCTCCGGGGTGCCCTCCCCCGCGATGACCGTCACGCGGGCGCACCGGTCGACGCGGGGACCCTGGCGGTCACGGCCAGACCGCCGAGCACCGCGAGGTCGCGGTCGCCGTGGCTCTGGCGCACGTACACCTGCAGGTCGGCGACGGCACAGGCGTGCTCGGCGTCGGTGGCCAGCGGGCCCGGTCCCGTGGCCCGGCCCGTCTCGTGGAGGGTGACCTCGACCGCGGTCTCCACCGCGGCCCGGCTGCGGGCCGCGGCCAGCCGCGCCACCGCCATCCGCCCGGCGTGGTCGGCGTCACCCCCACCGGAGGCGTCGTGACCCCCGGCGGCGTGATCGCCGGCGTCGTGCTCCCCGGCGGCGTCCGCGAGCCGAGCCACCTCGACCAGCGTGCACCAGGCCGCGTGCTGCGCGGCGTCGACGCGACCCAGCGAGGCCAGCACGAGGTCGCTGCCGTGGCGGGCGGCCGCCCGCTCCAGCGCCTGCGACACCCGCCGCGCCCCCCCGAGCCAGACCGCCGCCACCCCGGCGGCCCCCCACCAGAAGCCGAGCCGGTCGAGGTAGGCGTCCGGGCCCCCGACGGGCCGTGCCGGTACGTCGTCCAGGTCGAGGTCGCAGGTGGCGGACCCGGACATGCCGGCGGTGGGGGCCCACCGGCTGGGGCGGGCCGTGACGCCGGGGTGGCGCGGGTCGACGGCGAACAGCCGGTAGCCGTCCTCGGCGTGAGCGGTCACCAGCGCCCGCTCGCAGGTCCCGGTCCCGCTGCACCAGGGCTTGGCGCCGGTCAGCGACCAGGACGCGTCCGTGCCGCCGGCACGGCCGGCCCGCAGCGGCGCCTGGGGCGGGTCGGCGGCCCAGACGCCCCACAGCTGCCGGTGCGCGCCGGGGACCGGGACGTCGGCGGGCACACCCAGCAGGTCGGCCAGGACGGCCTGGGCGTCGACGTGCGCCTCGGCCAGGCGGGCGACCACGAGGTCGGCCTCGCCCAGGTCACGCAGGCGGGCGAACCGGTCCAGGGTGCGGCCGGAGCCCGGCAGCGGCAGGTCGAGCCCGCCGTCGTCCAGCAGGCTCGTCACGTCCGTCACGTCCGTCACGTCCGACCTCCTGCGCTCGTGGGGCAGGTCCGCGGCGTCGCTCACGGGACGCGGGGTACCCGCTCCGGAGCGTGCCACGCAGCGAGGCCCGGCACGAGCCGGGGCGACCGCCCCACCAGGGCACGGTCGCCGCCCGGCACGGCCGGCGGTCGCTCAGCGGTGGATCAGAGGTAGCCCATCGGGTCGACCGGGTTGCCGCCCTCGCGCACCTCGAAGTGCAGGTGGCAGCCGGTGGACACGCCCGTGGTGCCGACGAAGCCGATGGTCTCGCCGCGGGACACCGGGCCGCTGGTCACGGCGAAGGCCTCGAGGTGGGCGTAGGCCGTGCTCAGCCCGCCGCCGTGCTGCACCACGACGATATTGCCGTAGCTGCCGTTCCACTTGGCCGACTCCACGACGCCGTCCTGGGCCGCGACGACGGGGGTGCCGCAGCCGGTGGCGATGTCGGCGCCCTTGTGGAGCTTGCGGGTGCCGTAGACCGGGTGGACGCGGTAGCCGTAGGGCGAGCTGAAGCGCCCACCGGTGGGCTGCGCGAACTGCCCGGAGCCCATGACGGTCGTGGGCAGGGCGGCCTCGAGGTTGCCGCTGCGCGAGGCCTGCTCGAGGTTGCGGGCCTCCTCGGCGGCCAGGCGGGCCTGGTTCTCGGCCTCGACCAGGGCGAGCGCGTCCTCGGCGCCGGCGAGCTGCGCCTCGATGTCGGCCCGACGCTCGGCCAGGTCGGCCTCGAGGGACTCGACCTCCGCGAGCTCGCTGACGGCCGTGGCCTGGGCGCGCTCCAGGGACACCTGGGCGTCCTCGAGGTCGCTCAGCGAGGTCGCCTGACGCTCGGCCACCATGGTCAGGGTCTCGGTGCCCTCGGCGTAGTCGGCGCTGCCGGACAGGGCGGTCAGGCGGGGGTCCACGCCCCCGCGCTTGAAGGTCTCGACGGCGAGACCGGCGAGCTCGGTCTCCATCTGCTCGATGACGGCGGCCTGGCTGGCGACGCGGGCCTCGGCGGCCTGCACGCGTGCGCGGGACGACTCGAGGCGGGCCTCGACGGCCTCGTACTCGACGGAGGCGGCGTCGACGTCCTCGGCGAGCTCGGCGACCTCGGCCTTGGCCGACTCGACGTCGGCCTCCGTGACCTCGCTGGCCTGGGCGGCCAACGGGACCATCAGGGTGGCTGTCAGAGCGGTCGCTGCGAGCAGGGCGCAGCGGGGAAGTAGATCACGCACAGGTGTGTCCTCCGGGCAGGGGTGAGCCGGTGTTCAGGTAACAGACTGGTAACGAGGGTAGCGGGGGGCCTGGGGCCGCTCCACCGTCCCTGTGGATGACGCCCGTCCGGGTGAGGCCGGGCGTCATCCGCCGTTCGTCTCGGTCAGAGGCGGACCGCGGTGTTGAAGGGCTGGTACTCGAGGTTCTGGATCTTGACGACGTCCCCGGCGGACGGCGCGGCGACCATGCGGTTGCCGCCGATGTAGATGCCGACGTGGCTGATCGGGGAGTAGGTGAAGACGAGGTCACCGGGGCGGAGGTCGCCGCGGGAGACCCGCGTGCCCATGCCCGCCTGGGCCCGGGAGCTGTGGGGCAGCGAGACGCCGACCTGGGACCAGGCCGCCGAGGTGAGACCGCTGCAGTCGTAGGAGCCCGGACCGGACCCGCCCCACTTGTAGGGCTTGCCCATCTGGGCGCAGGCGAAGCCGAGGACGGTCGCGACCCGGTCGTCCGGGACGGCGACAGAGGTGCCACCGCAGTTGATGGTGCCCGACGACGTGAGCTGCGCCCCCGTGGAGCCGGAGTCGCTGGAGCCGGAGCTGGTCGAGCCGGAGCTGCTGGAGCCGGACCCGGCGTCGTCCGACGCGGGGCCGGAGTCGTCGGAGGCCGACCCGGAGGTGGACTCCGCGGCGGCGGCCTCGGCGGCGGCGGTCTGGGCGGCCGCGGCCTCGCGGGCCCGGGTGGCCCGTTCTGCGGCGGCGCGACGGGCGGCCTCGATCCGGGCGGCCTCGGCCTCGGCGGCGGCGAGGACGTCCTCGGCCCCCGCGAGGCGGGCCTCGATCGCGGTCTTGCGCTCGGCCAGGTCGGCCTCCATGGCCTGCACCTCGGCCAGCTCGCCCGCGGCGGTGGCCTCGAGGCGGACCAGCTCCTCCTGCGCGCCCTTGAGGTCGGTCAGCGAGGTGGAGCGACGCTCGGCCCCCGCGAGACGGGCCTCGATCGCGGTCTTGCGCTCGGCCAGGTCGGCCTCCATGGCCTGCACCTCGGCCAGCTCGCCCGCAGCGGTGGCCTCGAGGCGGACCAGCTCCTCCTGCGCGCCCTTGAGGTCGGTCAGCGAGGTGGAGCGACGCTCGGCCATCAGCGTGAGGGTGCTCGAGGAGGTGGCGAACTGACCGGGGTCCCCCAGGACCACGGCGAGCTGCGGGTCGACCCCGCCCCGCTTGAAGGTCTCGACCGCGAGCGCCCCGAGCTCGGCCGTCATGTCCTCGATGGCCTTGGCCTGGCTGGACACCCGGGTCTCGGCCGCCATGACGCGGTCCTTCTGGGCGTCGAGCTGGACGCGGATCTCGTTGTAGTCCTCGGCGGCGATCTCGACCTCACGGCCGAGCTCCTGGACGTCGGTCCGGGCGGTGTCCACGTCGACATCGGTCGCCTGGGCCGCAGGAGCAGCCACGAGGCTCATGGCGAGCAACGTGGCAGCGCCGAGGGCGCAGCGGGAGAGCAGGGAAGGCACTGGTGTTTCCTCCGGGCAGGCTGGGGGAACTAGCCGGGCGAGCACGAGCAGGCAGGCGGATCTGATAACGAACTGGTCACGGACCCTACATGAGGACCTGGGCCCGTGGGCCCATGGAACCTCATGAGGGTCCGTCGCCGCCCCCGGACCACCCACCGACACCGCCCCCTCACCGTCGCCGGGCGCCGGGCCGACCGCCGGAGAACAGCGCGTCCGCGGGGCCTGCCCGCGGCCCGCACCGGCGCGGGCACCGAGGGACCCGGACGGCCCGCCGACGTCGGGTACCGGCCCGCCCGACGACCGCCCGGCCGCTCCGGCGGTCACAGCCGTCTACGCGGTGGTCGATGACCACCGCTGACGCACCGGGTCATGACGTCGCCCCCGCGTCCGCGCAGGTGGCAGGCATGATCACCGACGCCGGGCCGGACCTGAGGTGCGCATGCTCCCCCCGGGGGCACGGGTCGAGGGACGGACCGGGTCATCGTGGTCAGACGCCGCCGTGACCGGGTCCCACCCGTCGGGCCCACGCCATCGGACCTCTCGGTCCGCGGTCGTCCTGCCGCCTGCCAGCGGTCGCGTCCGGGCACCCCTGCCCACCGGCGTCCGGGGAGGTACCCCGCCGCCGCCGGACCAAACCTTGAGCGTCGTGCGGTGTGAGAAAGACCGCACGCCCGTCCTAACTCGGGACGGTCGTCAGGACAGGAAGTCCACCAGCAGCGCCCCGAGCTCGTCCGGCGCCTCGACCGGGACCCAGTGCCCGACCCCCTCGATCCGCTCGTACCGCCAGGGGCCGGTGACGTACCGGGCCGAACCGGTCATCTGCGCCTCCGTCAGCGCGGGGTCGCCCGTGGACCAGACGCCCATCACCGGGCACGCGAGGGTCGAGGAGGGACGCGCGGGCCGCCGGGGGTCGACGCGGCGCCGGCGGCGACCGGGCAGGCGCGGGCGCGGGCGCGGCAGGCGGATGTTGGCCCGGTACCAGGACAGGGCGGCGGTCAGCGCGCCCGGTGAGGACATGTCCTCCACCTGCCGGGCCAGGTCGGGGACGTCGGCGGGCGAGGCCCCGCCCCAGGCGGCGTGGCGCAGCAGGTACCAGCCGCCCGCGGGGAGCAGCCGCTCGGCCAGGCCGGGCACGAGGAACACGGGGATGTAGGCGCCCTTGACCTGCTGGGCGAGCCCGGCACGACCACGAGCGGCCGGGTGGCCCACCGACACCGCGACCAGGCGGTCGACCCGGTCGGGCCTGGCCATGGCGTACGCCCAGGCCAGCACCGCCCCCCAGTCGTGACCGACGACGGCGGCACGGTCGACGTCGAGCGCGTCCAGCAGGCCGGTGACGTCACCGACGAGGTGGCGGACCTCGTAGGACGCGACGTCGTCGGGCCGGTCGCTGTCGCCGTAGCCCCGCAGGTCCGGTGCGATCACGCGGTGGCCCGCGGCCGCCAGCGTCTCGACCTGGTGGCGCCACAGCCACCGGCTGTCCGGGAACCCGTGCAGCAGGAGCACGACCGGGCCGTCCTGCGGCCCGGCCTCCGTCACCGCCAGCGTGACCTGCCCGACGTCCACCCGGCGCTCCCGCGTCACCATGACGACCAGCCTGGCACGGCCGTCGGGCGCGCACCCCGGGCTACTGCAGGGGGAACGTCGGCTGCCACCACGCGGGTCGGTCGTCGACCTCGACCCGGTCCACCCACTTGACCCACCAGAAGCCGCGCCGGCCGGGCACCACCAGCCGCAGCGGCGCCCCCAGCTGCTCCAGCAGCGGCTGCCCCGCCATGGTGTGCGCCAGCAGCACCCGGTCCAGCTCGTCCGGGGCGAACCGCCGCGAGTAGCCCGTGGCAGAACGGACGACGACGCTGCCGCCCGCGGGCACCGGGCCCACCAGGTGGGCCAGGGTCGGGCCGGCCCACTGCTGGTCGGAGTACCAGCCGGACGTGCAGTCGATGACCGCCCGCACGTCGGCGGCGGGCTGCTCGCGCAGCTCGGCCACCGTCCAGGTACGGATGCGGTCGGGGGTGGTGACCGTGAGCCGCCACGCCCCGGGGTCGACGTCGGGCACCCGGTCGGACAGCCAGATCGTGGGCCGCGGCAGGTCCGAGGCGTAGGAGCCGGTGAACCGTCGGCGGGCACCGGGCAGGTCGGCGAGGCGGACCAGTCCTTCCACCGCGGCCCACGCGGCGCCGGCGACCACGAGCAGCCCTCCGCTGCGCAGCAGCAGCCGGCGGTCCAGGTCGGTGCGACGGACCGGCTGACGGTGGCTGGTCGCGTGCCAGGCCAGCAGGGGCAGCAGCAGGAGGCCGGCCGCCACGTGCCACCACATCATCAGCTGCCCGGCCGCCGCGGTGACGAGCCCGGTGGAGTGCAGGACCCCGGTCAGCAGCGCGAGCACCGTCAGGGCGGCCAGGGCGGCCGAGAGCCACCGGCTGCGACGCGAGCGGGACCAGCCGGAGCGGATCACCGGCGCCTTCCACCGCACCAGCAGGACGACGAGGAGACCGCCGACGCCGTGCGCGACGACGACCCACGCCTGGGTGGGCTCCCCCACCAGCCACGAGCCCACCCCGCTCAGCAGGACCAGGGCGAGGACCAGGAGCAGGGCGAGGTTGGTCAGCCGACGCGGGACGGGGCGACGGCGCCGGGCGACGCCTGTCGCGGGGGCTGCGGCCACGTGACCAGTGTGCGCCCGGTCGGCGAGAGCACCCGGGTGAGCTCGTCCAGGGGCACGGGCCGGGAGATGAGGAACCCCTGGACGGTGTCGCAGCCCGCCTCGCGGACCGCGTCGAGCTGCTGGTCGGTCTCGATGCCCTCCACGGTCACCGACAGGCCCAGGTCGTGGCAGACCTGCACCACGGCGCGGACCATCCGTCGGGTGCGCTCCGAGGTGGCCACGTCCGCGACGAACGACCGGTCGAGCTTGACGATGTCGACCGGCAGGCGCATCAGGTGGCTCAGCGAGGAGTACCCGGTGCCGAAGTCGTCCAGGGCGATGGTGTGGCCCGCGGCGCGCAGGTCCTGCAGCAGGCCGCCCACCCGGTCGGGGTCGTCGACGACGGCGGACTCGGTGAGCTCGACGACCACGCGGGCGGGGTCGGTGCACCGCTCGGCCAGGACGGTCGCGACGTGCTCGACGAAGCCGTCGTCGGCCAGCTGCCGGGGCGACACGTTGACGTTGACCCGCATCCCCGACCGACCCGCCGCGTCCAGCGCGGCCAGGTCGGCGCACGCCCGGGCCAGGACCCAGCTGCCGATCGGGACGACGAGACCGGTCTCCTCCGCCACGGGGATGAAGTCGCCGGGTGGGACCAGGACGGGGCCGCGCTGCCACCTCACCAGCGCCTCGGTGCCGGTGACCTGGCCGCCGGCCAGGCTGACCAGCGGCTGGTGGTGCAGCCGCAGCTCGTCGTTGCGAACGGCGTCGCGCAGGGCGTCGACCAGCTCGGCGCGGTCCCGCCGCAGCTGCAGCCGTCGCTCGTCGTGCACGACCACCGCGCCCGCGCCCCGACGCTTGGCCTCGTGCATCGCCGACTCGGCCAGGCGCAGCGAGTCGTTGCCGCGCTGCCCGGCCGTGGACACCGCCCCCATCCCGGCCACGAGGCGGACCCGGCGCCCGCGTACCTCGACGCCGGTGTCCAGGACGTGCGCGACCCGTCGGGCCACGTCGCCCGGCGGGGCGACGAAGGCGGGTGTGACGACGGCGAACACGTCGGCGCCGAAGTGGGCGACGAACGCGCTGGGGTAGCTGCGCAGCTCGACGGCGTCGGCGACGGCCCGCAGGACCTCGTCGGCGTAGTCGTGGCCGGCCTCGTCGTTGACCGCGCCGAACCCGTCCAGGTCCAGCAGCACGATGCTGAACCGGTCGTCGGGGCCGGCGCCGTCCAGGTGCCGCTCGACGGCGAGCCGGTTGGCCAGACCGGTGACGCGGTCGTGGAAGGCCAGGTGCTCCAGGATCGACGCCCGGGCGACCCGGTCGGTGACGTCCTGGGCGTTGACCACGACCCCGCCGACGGCGGGGTCGTCGGACAGGTCCGTCAGGGACACCGACACCCAGGTGGGCGACGCGGTCCCGGGCTGCCCTCCGGGCTGCTCGCGCAGGCGCAGGTCGACCCGGACGGTCTCGCCCCCGCTGCCCGCCGTCCGCGCCAGCGCCTGCTCCGCCTGAGGGCGTTCGTCGTCGGCGACCAGGTCGACGAACGGCACCCCCAGCAGGTCGGTCGGGTCGGCCAGACCGACGATGCGGGCCGCAGCCGGGCTGGCGAACGTGACGACGCCCGACGTCAGGACCAGGATCATGTCGTCGCCCTGACGCACGAGGGCCGCGAACCGGCGCTCGGTGCGGGCGGCGGCCTGCTGGGCGGCGGAGCGGTCCTGCTGCTCCTGGACCAGGTGGCGCACCGCACGCTCGAGGTCGCGGCGGGACGCCCGTCGCAACGACACGGCGAGCACGCCGGCCAGCACCACGGCGGCCGTGGCCGCGACCACGGCGAGCGCCTGCTCGTCCCGACGGGCGGCGACGGCCTGCGCGTTCTGCTCGTAGTACTGGGCCTCGAACAGCGTCTCCAGGCGCTGCAGCGAGTCCTCGACGGTCACGGCGTCGGCTCGGGCGGTGGGCGCGGACCGCTCGAGCCGTCGCTCGTCCACGACGCCGACGGTGCCGGCGACACCGCTGTCGACGGCCAGCTCGTCCAGCCCCACCTCGACGCGGTCCGCAGACGCGACCGCCCGGGTGAGGCTGCTGCCGGTCTCCGGAGGGAGGTCGTGGGCCTGCAGGTCGTCCAGCCGCTGCTGCAGGGACGCGATCCGCGACCGGGTCTCCTCGACGGGGATGCCGTCCTGCGCCTCCAGCTGCAGCCGCAGCAGGAGCGCGTCGCGCCGGGCGTCGGAGACGTCGCCCAGGACGTCCTGCGCCACGGCGAAGCCGTCGGCCGTCGACGACAGCGCCCACACCGTCCGCAGCCCGAGCAGCTGGGCCCCGGCCACCACCGCCACGAGCAGCGTGAGCAGGACCAGCTGCCGCCGGCCCAGGCGCCGTCGGGACAGCCTCTCGGTGCCGGGAGGTCGTGCAGGCACAGCGGGACCTCCAGACGGGGTGACGGGCCGGGCTCAGGGCTCCGGTGGTGTTCGGCCGCCGGCCGCCGTGCCTGAGCCCCCGTCCCGCACGTGACCCGGTCGGCGGCCCCGGCGCCCCGCGCCCGGACGGGCCGGCCGGGGCTGCGCCGCTCGGGGCAGGACCTGCCCGTCTCACCCCGTACACTTCTGCCCGGTCGCGTGCAGGCACGCGCCGGCCGCCTTAGCTCAGTCGGTAGAGCGACGCACTCGTAATGCGTAGGTCATCAGTTCGATTCTGATAGGCGGCTCCGCGCTCCACCCCAGGTCAGAGGCCATCAGCCTTGACCCCTTCTACCACCGGCGCCGATGCCGGGTCGGGATTTGCCCCCGTTGTGCCCCCGAGGACCCCACCGAGGCGGTCCGCGGTGTCCCACAGGCTGCGGTCCATCAGGTGCCCGTACAGGTCGACGGTCATGCTCGCGGTGGCGTGCCCGAGGACCCGCTGCACCACCTTCACGTCGGCCCCGGCCGCGATCCACACGCTCGCCGCGGTGTGCCGTAGGTCGTGGATCCGCAGCGGCGCGAACCCCAGGTCGCCCGTCACCCGCGCCCAGCCCGAGTCCCGCCGCCAGTTCGACAACCGCAGCTGCTCCCCCTCCGGCGAGCCGAACAACAGCCCGGCCTTCGCCCGCCGACCGATGGCACGGTCGATCACCGGACGCAGCTCCCCCACGACCGGCACCGTCCGCGCCCGGTTGTTCTTCACCGAGTCGGTCACCAGCCGGCCCCCGCCGCCGGCACTCGTCGTCGCCCGCTGCACCCGCACCCCGAGCCCCGGCACCTCGATGACGTCGGACACCCGCAGCGCCGCGACCTCCGACCACCGCAGCCCGGTCAGACCGAGGAACAGGACCAGGTCGCCGTCCCGCTCCCCCATCGCCACCGCGAGCGTCCGCAGCTGCTCGACCGACAGCGCCTTCGGCTCGTGCACCGAACGTCGACGGGGACCCCCTCTGCGATCGCGGGGTGGTAAGTAGCCTGTAGGACCGGTTCGGCTACCCCGCTCGGACTGACTGCCGTTGCCGTCAACCCGCGGTGCGGCACCATCCCTGACATGGGAAGCGCACGCGCCGGTGGTCACGACCCTGCTGGGGCCGCTCCGACGGGTAAGGAGGCCGCCCCGGAGCGTCGGCGGGCGGACGGGGTCACGTCGCGGGGCCGTCGTTCGCGGAGTGCCCGGTTGCGGCGGGCACTCCTGGCGTGGGCGATCCACTCAGTGGTGATCGTCCTCATCGGCCTACCCCTGTGGTTCGGCCTCGTGTGGGGCGCGACAGGCGACAGGCCCGCGGTCGGCTGGCAGACACTGGTGGTCTTCTCCGTGCTCGCGCCGGTTCTCACGGTCTTCCTGGCGATGGTCCCAGTCACGTTCTGGAATCTGCCGCCGGCCGTGCTCGTGTGGCGGAGGTTGTGGCGCAGCGTCCGGCTGAGTCGGCCGTCGGCTCGGCGGTCGTGGGAGGCGCGGTACGGGCACACGCAGACGCTGAACGCGTGGGATCTGTGGGGGGCCACCGACCCCATCGGCGCCATCTCGGACACCGACGAGGCGTTGCGCCGCGAACGAGCGGACCGCAAGGATGCCCGGCGCGAGCAGCGCCGCGACGGGCGGCGCTAGGGCGACCCTGCCCAGCAGCGGGTGTCGGGCCGGCCTGGCCGGGCGGGGTAGTACGACCCGCGATCGGAGCGGCCCGTGTCTCCGGTGACTCAGCGGCGGAGTGAGGCCGGCGCGCGCTGGGCGGGGTCGAGCTGGGCCCCGGCGCCGGTGTCGTAGCCGGAGCGCTGCGCAGGCGGTACCCCGCGACGGGCGTCGCGCCAGTCGCGCAACAGGGTCGTGTACCTGCGGGCGTCGTCGGCGCCGTTGAGGTGCAGGCGGGCCAGGCCGAGCAACGCGGTCGTTCGGCGGGCGTTGCGCAGGACGACGCTGCGGGAGTCGAGCATGTCGCGGACGCGGCCCAGGTGGGCGTCCAGCGCCGCGGTGGAGTAGTGCGCCGGCAGCAGGTGACGGACCGCAACCTGGGCGGACACGGTGGCGTCCTTGTCGGCGACCCACGCGGCGGTCTCGGGGTGCTTCGCCCAGACCGTGCCCTTGAACGCCTGCCAGCCCTGCGGGCTCCGGAACGCGTCGTTCAGCGCCGCCATCCGCACCGAGCCCGGGCGCAGGAAGTCGGCCACTCCACCTCGGTGGCCTGGTGGTATGCGGCCAGGGCCCAGACCCGGGGCCGGCCCTGACCTGCGGCCGGGTAGCCGTAGGCGCCGAGCACGTTGAACGCCATCGACCGCTCACCGGTCCACGTGTTCGTGACCATGAACCGCGTCGCGCCCAGCACCAGGGTCTCCGGCCAGGACCTCTCCGCGTGCGCCTCGAGCACGACCGGGGCGAGGGTGTCGAGCCACTCCGCGACCGTGTTGCCACCCCGGGCTGCGCCGTCGCCGAGGTCCCGTCCGGAGCGGGCCCGGGCCCGTAGCGCAGCCTGCTGGTAGGACACCCCGGTCCCGACCGCGGCGAAAGCCGCGGCGACCTCGCGGACGGGGAACCCGTACTTGCGACCGGTGACCGGCCCTCGGTGGGCGGGGACCTCGCTATCGCAGGTGTCGCAGACCCCGGTCGGGGTCACCTGCCGGGGCAGTTCAGGGACGAACCGGTGGTAGGCGGCGGTGCCGACGCAGCGAAACCGCTCGCGCCGCGGTATCCCGTAGTGCCCGTCCTTGACGACCCGGCGGTCCTCATGGCCGGAGCGGGGGCACGGCGGCAGGTCGGTGGCCGGGCCACCGAGCAGTCGAGGCAAGAGCCCTCCCGGGCATCAGCGGCAGCAAGCCTGCCGTGCGCCCGGACGCTACCCCGAGCTCCTGACAGGTATCACACGGCAATCGCAGAGGGGGCCGGGGAGCCCGCACCTTGGCCGCGGCTACCGGGTAATCCGCTCGTCCGCCATCCCGTGGTCCAGGACCGCGGAAGATGGCCAGCGCGGGTCACCGTGGCCGGCGCCAAGCCCTGAGCCGTGACCAGTGCCTCGATTCACTCCGACACGTCCGCCTGCTTGGTCGTGACGGCAACTGGCTTGGACCAGTTTGTGGGATCCGGTGGTGTCCCGGACCGACGACCGATCCGACGACCGGCGCCGCCCCGCCAGTCGTGTCATTGCCGACGCCCTGCGCGAGCGGATCGAGAGCGGGGACCTCCCCGAGGGCGGGCAGCTGCCCTCCGAGCGGCAGCTGGCCGCGTGGTTCGACGCCGCACGCAACACTGCCCGCGAGGCCGTCAGGATCCTCACCGACGAGGGCCTGGTCATCGCCCACCACGGCCAAGGGGTGTTCGTTCGCCAACGTCACCCGCTCATCCGGCTCGGAATCGACAGGTACTCACCGCGGCACCGTGACCTTGGGCTGTCCCCGTTCCTGCTCGAATGCCAGCGCCAGGGCAAGACCGGCAGGTTCGAGGTCTTGTCGATCACCCAAGAACGCGCGTCGTCGGACGTCGCAAGCCGACTTGGGACAGTGGACGGTGACGACGTTGAGGTCACCCGCCGCGAGAACGTCTTCTACGCCGACGACGACCCGGTCTACCGCGTGAGCACCTTCCTGCTGGCGGCACTGACCCATGGCACCGACCTGAGCGAACCCGTGATCGACCACCCCTACGGCATCCACGGCCGACTCGAAGAGACCGGCCACACCATGACTCGCATCCTCGAGGACGTCACCGCACGAATGCCCACCCCGGATGAGGCCAACCGGCTCGCCCTGCCCAAGGGCTCACCAGTCCTCGACGTCTGGCACACAAGCGTCGACCAGAACGGTGACCCCTACGAAGTCACCAGGTTCGTCATGCGCGCAGACCTAACCGCGCTGCACTACAACACCCCCGTCGAATGAACCCCACACTCGCCGGAACGCTCCGCATTACAGCCCTAGCCCTCCTCTGGGGCAGCAGCTTCCTCTGGATCGACTTGGCGCTCGACGGACTAAGCCCCGTCCAAATTACCGTCGCCAGACTCATGCTCGGCGCGGGGCTTCTCGCCATGGTGGCGCGTCACGACGTCGCCACGGTTCTTGCTCGACGCGACGTCTACGTCCCACTGTTCATCGCCGCCCTACTAGCCAACGCGGTCCCGTTCACGCTGTTCGCTGTGGCGCAACAGACCATCCCCTCGAACCTCGCTGGTGCACTCAACGCCACCACACCCATCTGGTCGCTGGTCGTTGCGCTGGGAGCTCGCACTCAGAAGCGCACAGGCATCGTCCAGGTCGGGGGACTGCTACTGGGCTTGACCGGCACCACGATCATTCTGTCGCCGGGAGGCAGTGACGTTCCCCTCTTTGGTGCTCTGATGGCTCTATTGGCCGCTGCGTCATACGGGGCGGGGTACGTCTTCATCGCCGCGCGGCTCACTCCCACAGGACTTCCGAACTCTGGCATGGCCGCCACACAGCTGATTACAGCCGCCCTGCTCATGTCGATCACCGTGCCGCTCGCCGGGCTCACACCCGTCGCACTATCGCCGCAGGTGGCTCTCGCCGTCCTCGTCCTAGGGATCGGTGGCACTGGACTCGCCTACCTGCTGCTGTATCGGATCATCGCGGACGATGGCCCGGTGGCGGCCTCGACTGTGACCTACCTACTGCCTGTTGTGGCCATCATCCTCGGGGCGGTGGTGCTTCAGGAGCCGCTGACTCCGACACTCCTCATCGGGAGCGGCCTCGTGCTCGCAGGGGTCGCTCTGGCGCGACGTGGCAACGCCGCGCCCCGTCCATCTTGACGCGCGTAGAGAACGCCCAGCTGCGCCGAGCAGCGATCGTCAGCCAGCCATAACAACCGACGCGAACGTCCTAGTGGCGTCTTTCTAGTCGCGCTGAGCCACCTTCCGGTCGTGGCTCCGACGGCTGAGGACCCCGACACCGAGGACCATGCCGACGCCCGCGGCTACGAGGAGCAAGCGACTCGGCGTGGAGCCAGGCCAGAGCCCCGGTGCCACCCTGAGTTGAGCCAGCAGGAGCCCTAGGACCCGCTAGCCGTACCGCCAATCAGGGTGCGCTTCATCCTGGGACGGTAGCGACGAGCCTGCCCACACCCTGACGGTCAGCGGAGCAACGCGTCGTGCGAAGTGTCGAGCTCGAAGCGCGGTCTCACTATCGAAGCTTCTGGTTCAGATCCCAGTCCTTCGTCTCATTAAACCCCTTGCACGGCCCGAGGTCAGCGTCACAGTTGAGTCCACCGCGCTTTGCGGACTGAATCACGCTCGGGTTGTCATGTAGCCGTCCCATATCCACGGTCTTTTCGACGATGCGCGCCAACGGATACCGTGGACGCGCGACGAAAGAGACCTCACCAGCCTTAACCCTCCGTGCGATAGCGTGTGCTTCCGCGCGGAACGCTTCGCCCGCAGGGTGCTCGCACTCCATCGAGTCGCAGACAGGACAACTCCCTTCCGCAGTACGTCCGGCAATTTGCGAGTAGAGTTGACCCGCCTGATGATCGCAATCTTCGACCAGCTCGCCGCAGACCGAACACTCGAAGTCGCTGACGAGGCCAGCGGACACGCCCATGCGTAGGTGCGAGATGATGATGGGGCAGTCAGTCCAATAGTCGTCTCCACGCAAGACAACAGGGCAACCGAAGAGACCCCGATTTACGAACGCCGCCCGGTGAATAGCCGCGTGCGCCTCCTCCCTGAGCTTGTGATCTTCAAGGTAGTTCAGCGCGTCCGTCGCGGCCTTCACCGACTTCTTTATGTGCGGCTCCATCGCGTCGAGCGTGTACTTGTTCGTCTCCACGCGGAATCGATCCCAGTGCTCCCGTTTGTCGCGCTGAACGGCACTGCGCAGATCGTCATCGGATTCGACAAGTTCGAAGTCCATTGCGGGCATGAACGTGGTGCGGGTAGACAGCAGTTCCATGGCCTCGGCGTACTGGCAGATCGCGACCTTGAGTGCCTTTCGACCGTGATGGTCGAGGTACTTCTCTCGCAAGGGTCCGCCCGATGGCGGGATTGGTCCGGCCTGCAAGATCACCATCTTGAACTGCTCGCCCCTGCGCTTAATCACGACGGTCACGCCTATTACTGCTCGAGGTCCCGTTCCGGCCTCGTTCTCGGCTGGAACTCTTTCAGTGCTTCTATCACCTCGGCGCCGCTGCCTTCAATCATGTAGTTGCGACCCGTAGAAGTTTCGGCAACCGTCACCTTCAACGGCAGTTTTTCAGCTGCCTCCAACTCCCATCCTTGGGAGTCGGCTCGGTAGCTGATGTAGAGAGAGACCGTGAGGATAAGCCAGTCGCTTGCCATCTGTAGGCACGCCAGACCCAGCGACCACATCTCTGCGTCGATGCTGTACTCCGCGAGGTACTCACGCTTGCCGCTGGATGTCGAGAACTCAACCGGCACTCCTTTGGACCGTGCGACCTTGGGTAGGTACCTCACGGTTTCGTTGTAGCGAGGGGTTTCCGAGCCCTCGGCAGGCGTACGTGTGGGAATTACGGGCTCTTCCCAGTTGAGGGTGTAGTCAGCGGGGCGGTGGGCGAGGGAGCAGTCGGCGCGTCGGTGCCCGGATAGAGGTCGAGGCCTCCCGAGGATGGAAGTTCTCACGCTCACCATCCAGGAAGACCTCGACGTGCCTGACGCTACCTTCGCGACCCCTGACCTGACGACGTTCTGCCGCCTCGACGAACTCGGCCTCGAGGTCGTCGGCCAGCACCTGCAGCCGGACCGGGCAGTGCTCGCCTGCCGGGTCCTCGAGCCCGACAGGTGGTGCCGGGAGTGCGGCTGCGAAGGCAGAGCGCGAGACACGGTGACGAGGACGCTGGCCCACGAGCCGCTGGGCTGGCGCCCGACGACGCTGCTGGTCACGGTCCGCCGCTACAAGTGCGCCAGCTGCGGCCACGTCTGGCGCCAGGACACCAGCCGCGCCGCCGAACCGCGCGCCAAGCTGTCCCGGACCGCGCTGCGATGGGCCCTGGTCGGCCTCGTCTGCCAGCACCTCACCGTCGCCCGCCTCGCCGAGGCACTGGCCGTGTCCTGGACCACCGCCAACAACGCCGTCCTCGACGAGGGCCAGCGCGTCCTGATCAACGACCCGGACCGCTTCGACGGCGTCCGCGTCATCGGTGTCGACGAGCACGTCTGGCGACACACCCGCCGCGGCGACAAGTTCGTCACCGTCGTCATCGACCTCACCCCGGTCCGCGACAAGACCGGCCCGTCACGCCTGCTGGCCATGGTCGAGGGCCGCTCCAAGCAGGCGTTCAAGACCTGGCTCGCCGCTCGGCCGAAGGCCTGGCGCGACGGCCTGGAGGTCGTCGCGATGGACGGCTTCACCGGCTTCAAGACCGCCACCACGGAAGAGCTGCCCGAGGCCGTCGCGGTGATGGACCCCTTCCATGTCGTCCGCCTCGCCGGGGACGCCTTGGACCGCTGCCGGCGCCGGGTCCAGCAGGACCTGCACGGTCATCGCGGCCGCAAGGACGACCCGCTCTACCGCGCCCGCCGCACCCTGCACACCGGCCACGACCTGCTCACCGACCGCCAACGCCAACGCCTGACGGCGCTGTTCGGGGTCGAGGACCACGTCCAGGTCGAGGCCACCTGGGGCATCTACCAGCGCATGATCGGCGCCTACCGAGAGCCCGACCGCGGCCGCGGCAAGCACCTCATGACCAAGCTGATCGAGTCCGTCACCGCCGGCGTCCCGACCCCTCTCATCGAGCTCCGAACGCTCGGGCGGACGCTGAATAAGCGGGCCGAGGACGTGCTGGCCTACTTCGACCGACCCGGCACCAGCAACGGCCCCACCGAAGCGATGAACGGCCGCCTCGAGCACCTCCGCGGCTCAGCCCTCGGGTTCCGGAACCTCACGAACTACATCGCCCGCAGCCTGCTCGAGACCGGCGGGTTCAGACCTCGACTACACCCTGGAATGGGATGAGCCGAATTACGTAGACGACGTCAGCTTCGACGATCTCGGGCAGCGATCCGGGAAGGGGAGTCCACTCACCCTCAGAAACTTGTCTGGCCATGAGTCAAGTCTAGCCAATCCACGCGACTCACCTTCTGTTGCGCAGGGTTCGATCCTAAGCCGGGCCGCGACGCCGCGCGCGGCGCGCCCTGACAACCGCCAACTTCTGTTCCAAAGCTTGCTTATTGCTGGGTTGAAGACTCAGCTGCCTCTCAAGCCTCGATATCTCTCCTCGCTCAGCTCGGTCTAGCCGCCAAGACCAGTACACGCGACGCCACCAAGGCTCACGGAGTCGATCGAAGCGAGAGGGGGCTGGTCGGCCCGCCGGTTGGGGATTGTTCAGCATCGGCGGCGACCCGCCGTTCTTCATGTGCCACCTGTCCTCAAACCTACGCGCGTCCTCATCGACCATGTGGACCTTCAGCCCGTTAGTATGCGTAGTCCAGCGGCGCATGGAGTTGCGAATGTGACCCAACTCCTCAGCGATCTGATGCATACCCTTCTCCTGGAAGGTTAGCAATCCAAACCGATAGTTGAGATCCAGCACGTACGACAGGCTTTGCCTACCCCGCCCCTTAGAATTTGAAAAGGTGACGCGCGCCTTGTAGGACATCGGGAGTCCAGACTCTTTACGTTCGTGCGTCAGATCAAAGAGTGCTCTGACTTGGCGACCAGGAGGCAGGGTCGGAATTCCCTCCTTTAACAATATCGAGTTCTCAATCTCGTGACCCCGCTGTTTCTTGCTGGACTCTAAAGGTGGGTCAAATTCAACGCGCACATTCGTTGCTATGGTTTTGCCGGAGTTCTCTATAACTAGCTCAATGGCGTTCTGCCAAACTGGACTTGACTCGAAGTCCACCAGCACGACGGGCTGAGCTTGCTCAATCCGCAGCAGTCGCGCGTGACGGACCTGAATGAAGGCAAAGACCGCCGCGACGATGGCCACCGCCGCAGTTATGACCTGCGCTGCAGCCGCATACTGCTCCGCGTTCCACGCCCCTAGCCACCCAGTCATGACCGGACCCTACTCGCAACCGGAGCCGCTCATAGGCGGGGTCGTGCCCTGCTCCATTGACCTCTATGTGATCAAGGGCCGCGCTGCGCGCGGCCGGCCTGGCGCGTGTCACAGATTGCCGACCCAACCGCGCGTTCCTCTAGGTGTCCAGCGACGCGGGTTCCTCGAAGCGTCACCGGAGGGAGACCGATCATGCTCGCCAGCGTGACCGAAGCCATCGTGTGACAAGTTGCAATGGGAACCCATCTGGATCCGACGTCGGCACCAAGAACCTGGGTCGACCGCAGGTCAGAACCAGCAGCAGTAGGAGGCCTGCGCCGGCGTTCATGCTGAGAAGGACGTCGTGCACCAGCGGGTCTACGGGAACGCCCATGAGGTCTATCCCAGCTGGTATAGACCAGGCGGCGAACGTGGTCGAGAAAACAAAGAGGACCGGATATAGACCAGACTCTAGAAGCAATGCCTCTACTGGCTCGGAAACCTTCTTGCGGGCGTAGGCGGCTCGTGCCCTGCTGAGAAAGTAGAACCAGAAAGAGACGCCCATGCACATCAGCAGCACTCCCAGGGCTGCGTCACTCATGCCACGAGTCTCCCTCACGGGGATAGCGCCGGAGACCCGAACGTGAGAAGTCCATGCCGGGCTCGCCTTGGCCGTCACGCGATCGAAGGTGCGGTTGGCGCAGCACGCCAATACCCCGGCCTCGGCTCCGGGATGCACGGGGGGCACCAGGGTGGGGTCAGACCCCTGCCCCCCAGGTGCCCCAATCGTTCTCGGCGCAACCAACAGCACGTGCGGACCGACCCCGACAAACGACCAGGTCAGACCCCGCACGTCATGCCTGCAGACGCGGGGAACCCTCTCGTAATGCGTAGGTCATCAGTTCGATTCTGACAGGCGGCTCCGCGCTCCACCCCGTCCGGTTCCCCAGGACCTGCCCACGTCGCGCCTCTCGTCACGTCGCTGGTTCGCAGCCCACCCGCGGACCAGCACGTCGGCTGGGCCAATCCCCGGCGCCGACCCGGCCTCCGGGCCTACGGTCGAGGCGACTCATCGCCGAGAAGCCGTGCCCGGGAGCCAACGATGTCTGCACGGTTCAACGCGCCGCCCGGCTGGCCGCCGCCCCCCGCGGGCTGGACACCACCGCCCGGCTGGACGGCGGACCCGTCCTGGCCGCGCCCTCCGATCGGCTGGCCCTTCTGGGTCGACGACGTCGCGGAACGGCCAAGCCAGCCACCGGCGGCCCCGACGGCTTGGTTCGCACGCAAGCGCGTCCTGGTCCCGGCCGGCGCGGTGGCGATGCTCGTCGCCGGCACCATGTCGCTGGCGACCCTCGGCGCCATCCTCCCCGACGCCGAACCCGTCGCGAGCCCTGCCCTCTCGACCGAGCCCAGCGTGGCCGCGGACGAGGTGGCCGCCGAGGCCGCCCTGGCGGCCGAGGCACGAGCGCAGGAAGAAGCCGCAGCCGAGGCCCTCGCCGCCGAGGAGGCAGCGGCGGCGCTGGTCGTCGCCGAGGAAGCAGCCGCCGCGGAGGCCGCCGCCGCTGAAGCAGCGGCCGCGGAGGCCGCCGCGATCGAAGCCGCGGCCGTCGAGGCTGCCGAGGTGGAGGCCGCCCTCGCCGCGGCGACCTGGGTCGTCACCGACATCGTGGACGGCGACACCATCGACGTCCTGCAGAGCGACACGGTGGAGCGTGTCCGGATCATCGGCATGGACACCCCCGAGCGCGGGGAGTGCGGCTTCGCCGAGGCGTCGGACGCCCTCGCCGAGCTGGTCCTCGGGGAACGGGTCGTCCTGACCGCGGGCGCCCGCGACGACCGGGACCGCTACGACCGGATCATCCGTTACGTCGACCGGGAGTCCGACGGCCTGGACTCCGGCCTCGCCCTCATCGAGTCCGGTCACGCCATCGCCCGCTACGACTCGCGCGACGGGTACGGCGCGCACGACCGCGAGCCCGCGTACGTCGCCGCCGACGACGCGTCCGGCGCCCCCACCGTGTGCGCCGATCCAGCCCCGGTGGCCCCCGCTCCGGCCCCCGCCGAGGCGGGCCCCGCGCCCGCCCCGGCGGCGGACGCCGGCCCGTTCCAGAACTGCGACGCCGTCCGGGCCGCCGGCCGCGCACCCATCAGGGACGGAGACCCTGGCTGGGACCCCAAGTTCGACCGCGACGGCGACGGCGTGGGCTGCGAGTGACGGACGCGCGGTAGGGGCTGCGGCGCCGTTCCTACCGCGGCGCGTCCTGCGGTCGGCCCCGGCTCACCCCGCCGTGGCGACCTGCAGCGGCCCCGGAAGCACCCGACGCACGACGTCGGTCAGCGTGACGATGCCGACGAGGTCCGCTCCCTGCTCGACCACGGCGAGCTGCTGACGCTGCTCACGCATCTGGCGGAGCAGCTCGTAGACCGGCGTCGCCGCGTCGACCCGGTACACCGGGCGCGCCAGGTCCACCGCTCGCGCGCCGACGTCCGCCTGCATGGTGTCGCGGACGTGGACGACGTACGCCAGCCGGCCGACCTCGTCGGTCATGAGGATGCGCAGGTGACCGGAGGACTGGGCGGCAGCGCGGACGTCCGCCACGGCCGCGTCGGCGCGGACGGCCGTCGGCTCGGCGTTCGGCGACGTGATGTCCCCGACCGTGAGCCCCTCGAGCTCGAGCACCCCGGACAGCTGGGTGCCCAGCTCGGACTCCAGCACACCGGCCCGCTCGGAGTACTCGACGAGGCTCCGGATCGTGTCGGCGTCGCGCCCCCCGACGGCGGCCTTGTCGACCGGCTCGACCCCGGTGCGGGCCACCAGGCGGTTGGCGATCTCGTTGACCCACAGCAGGAACGGCCGGACGGGCCAGACGAAGACCCGCGAGGGGACCCCGATGACGCGGGCGGCGAGCTCGGGGTGGGCGATGGCCCACGACTTGGGTGCCATCTCGCCGATGACGAGGTGCAGGAACGTCACGATCAGCAGGGACAGGGCGAAGGCGGCGCCGCCCGCGAGCCACGACGGCAGGCCCAGGTCGGACAGGACCGGGCCTAGCCAGGAGTCCATCGCCGGCTTGGTGACGGCCCCCAGCGCGAAGGTGCAGGCCGTGATGCCGAGCTGCGCCCCGGCCAGCATGACCGTCAGCTCGTTCATGCCCCGCAGGGCCGCGCGGGCGTGCGGGCTGCGCACCGCGTCCTGCTCGAGGCGGTGCCGGCGGGCCCCGAGCAGCGCGAACTCGATGATCACGAAGAAGGCGCTCAGCACGATCAGCAGCACCGTGACGGCGGTGACTCCCCAGACGTTCACCGGTGGTCCTCCTCGTCGTGGGCGTCCGGGCTGTCCTGGGCGTCGGCCGCCACGGGTGCACCGACCGGGGGCAGGTGGACCCGCAGCACGCTCGGCACGTGGCGCTCGACCTCCACCACCTCGATCTGCAGCCAGCGCGGCCGGAGGTCCTCACCCACCATGTCGGCGGCCTCGTGCGGCAGCTCCAGGGTGACGGTGGCACCGAGGGCCGGCAGGTCCCCGCCGTGGGCGATGAGCAGACCCGCGAGGGTCTCGAAGTCGCCCCTGGGCAGGTCCCGTCCGATGACCCGCTCCGCCTCGTCGATCGGCAGGTCGCCGTCCATCACCCAGGCGTCCTCGCCGTCGGCCGATGCGGTGACGTGGTCCACGGCGTCGTGCTCGTCGCTGATCTCCCCGACGAGCTCCTCGGCGAGGTCCTCCATCGTCAGCACCCCGCTGAAACCGCCGTACTCGTCGATGACGCACGCCAGCTCGTTCTTGCTGGCGGTCAACCGGTCCAGCGCGTCGGGCAGCGGCATCAGGGTGGGGACGATCAGCGCCGGACGCATCAGCGTGCTGACGGGACGGTCGTCGGTCGGGTCGGCGAGCAGCACGTCGGACAGGTGCACGACGCCGAGGGGCTCCTCCTGCTCCCCGACGACCGGGTAGCGGGTGTGCCCGCTGGACATCAGGGCCCACATCTCGGCCACGGACGTCTCCGGTCGCACCACGCCCACGCGGACCCGGGGGATCATCGCGTGCTCGACGTCGCGGTCGGGGAAGTCGAGGATCCGGTCCAGCAGGACCGACAGCTCGTCCGGCAGGTCCCCGCTCGTCCGCGAGTCGCCGATGATGTACTCCAGGTCCTCGGCCGTCGCGCTGCTGTCGACGTCGTGGACGGGCTCCACTCGCAGCAGCCGCAGCACGGCGTTCGAGGAGATGTCGAAGAAGGCGATGAGCCACCCGAAGACGGCCAGGTACAGCTTCGTCGAACGGGCCAACGCCTTGGAGAGCGGTTCCGGGTTGGCGATCGCGAGGTTCTTGGGGAACAGCTCGCCGAAGATCATCTGCACGACGGCCGCCAGGACCAGCGCGGCCACCGTGCCCACGGCGACGCCGACCCCGGTCGGCACGCCGCCTGCGCCGAGCAGCGTGCCCAGCGACTCCCCGATGAACGGCTCGGCCACGAAGCCCACGAGCAGGCCTGTCACGGTGATGCCCAACTGGGCCCCGGACAGCATGAACGACGTCCGACGGGTGACGTCCAGCGCCCGCTTGGCGCCGTCGTCACCGTTGTCGGCCGCGGCCCGCAGCCGGGACCGGTCCACCGACATGTACGCGAACTCCTGGGCCACGAAGTAGCCGTTCGCGGCGATGATCACCGCGGTCAGCACCAGGCCTAGGAGCAGGAGCAGGATCGCGCTCGTCACGTCATCACCCCCGCCCGCACGTCGTGAGTCGAGCGCCTGCGGGGGATGCGTCTATGGCTGGGGTCTTCGGGGGCGGACTCCTCAGGAGCCGTCTCGACGAGGACCTCGGGACGAGGAGTGGCTGTGCTGCTGGGCACGGTGTGATCGACCTTCTCTGTTGGTGACGAACAGGTCACAGGATAGATGGTCGGCCACGGGAGGGCGCGCGCGGCGATCCGCGCCCCCCGCCACGGCGAAGGGCCCCCGCACCGGCTGGTGCGGGGGCCCTTCGTCACCTGGTCAGGCCAGGACGTGCCGTCCCGGGCGGCGGCGGGTCAGGACCAGCAGGACGACGCCGAGCGCGAGGACGAGACCGCCCCCGGCCAGCACCGTGCCGGTCTCGACCCCGGTGCGCGCCAGCGCCGTGGGACCGGTCACGGGCGCGACGGTGGGGGTGCCCGCCGTCGGCTGCGCGACCTGGGGCCCCGGGTCCAGGGGCACCGCGGGCACCGCGGCGGCCACGGTGACCGTGACGGTGGCGGGGTCGCTGGTCACGCCGTCCGCGTCCGTGACGGTGTAGCTCAGCTCGGCCGCACCGGCGAAGCCGTCGGCCGGGACGAACCGGATGCCGGCCGCGTCGACCGTGGCGGTGCCCGTGCTGGCCGGCGGCTGCGTCCGCAGCGCCCACTCGAACGGTCCGGTGCCGACCGGTGCGTCCGGCTGGACCCTCACCGGCGTGCCGGAGGGGGTGCCGGCGGCAGCGGCCAGGGCGCGCGGGGCGACGAGGATCTCGATCGGCTCCGGCTGGCTGACGACACCGTCGGCGTCCGCGACGGAGTACTGCGCGAGGACGCGGCCGGAGGTGCCGGGGGCCGGCGAGAACGTGACCGCCCCCGAGCTCGCGTCGATGGTCATCGTGCCCCGCTCCCCGTCGGGCAGGGCGGTGAGGGTCCACTCGAACGGACCGGTGCCCACGGGCTCCGGGAGCTGCACCGTGACCGGGTCCCCGGTCACGGTCCGGCCGGCACCGGGCTCGGACGTCGGGCGGATCTCGATGACCACCTCGACCTCCTCGCTGGTCACGCCGTCCGCGCCGGTCACCGTGTAGTGCAGCACCAGGCGGCCCGACGCCCCGGCGCGGGGCGTGAACGTGATGGCCCCCGTGTCGGGGTCGATGTCGGCGACGCCGAGGGGCGTCTCAGGGTCGGGGTCGGTCAGCTCGAAGGTGAACGGGCCGGTGCCGGTCGGCGCCGGCGGCTGGTAGGTCACGGGCGAGCCGGCCGGGCCGTCGGCCTCACCTCCGCCACCACCACCCCCGGGACCGGACGGTCCCGCCACGGGCAGCACGGTCAGGTCCACGGTGACGGGCTCGCTGGCCAGGCCGTCGGCGTCGAGCACGTGGTAGGCGAAGGTGCCCCGGCCGGAGCCGACCCCCGTCACGGTGACGGTCGGGACCGCACCGGGCGTGCTCGGCTCGACCGTGGCCAGTGCGGCCGCCGGCTCGTCGTCGACCACGACGGTGAACGGGCCGGTGCCGAGAGCCGCCGCGAGCTCCACCTCGGTCGTGGTGCCGGACGCGACCTGCGCCGTCCCGCCCTCCGCGACCGGGTGCACGTCGAGCCGCACCTCGGCCGGGGCGCTGGTGCGCACCGACTCGTCGGTGGAGCCGTCGACCGTGGCGGTGTAGGTCGCCCGCAGGTGCCCGCTGGCGCCGGCGTCCGGCAGCAGCGACAGGTGGACGGTGTCGGTGCTCACGGTGCCGACCGGGGCGTCGCCGTCCAGGACGGCGATGCGGGGGGTGTCCGTCCCGTCGACGACGGGGTCCACCAGCTGCGCGACGGGTTCGAGGGCCGCCGTGGCGGGCTCCCCCACCACGTCGTGCGCGACGGGCCGCACGTCGAGGGTGATGACGGCGGACACGCTGCTCAGGTCGGTGCCGTCGACCACGCGGTAGTGGACCTCGTGGCGGCCGGCCACCGCGGCGGTGGCGACCAGGGAGCCGTCGACGACCTCGACGCCCACGTCCTCGGCGTCCTGCTCCAGCACGACCGTCAGCGTCTCGGACCCGACGACGTCGGGGCGCCCGAGGTCGATCGGCACGCCGACCGCGCCGTCACCGGCCAGGTCCGGCGCGAACGGCAGGACCACGAACGTGGCGTCCTGCGCCTCGCCCTCGGTGCCGGAGCCGTCGGTCGGGCGGAACGTGACGACCGAGGTGCCGCTGGCGCCGGGGTCGGCGGTGAAGGTGATGACGCCGGTCTCGGGGTCGATGGTGGCCGCCCCCAGGTCGCCGTCCTCCCCGTCGACGATGCTCCAGGTGGTGCTGCCGCTGCCGGTCGAGGTCGGCTCGCCGGTCACCAGCGTGGCCTCGCCGTCCGCGTCCAGCGAGCCGTGGGCCGCGAGCACGCCCGCGGTCGGGCGGACCGTGACCTCCGCGGTCACGGGCAGGCTGGTGACGCCGTCAGCGCCGGTCGCGCTGAGCGACAGCGTGGTGACGCCGCTGACCCCGGCGTACGGGGTGAACGTGACCTCGCCGGTGCGGGCGTCGACCGTCGCGGTGCCGAGCTCGGTGGCGGCCCCGGCCAGCAGCCAGGTCCAGTCACCGTCCGCGTCGGGGGAACCGAGCACGTCGGGGGCCGGGAGCGTCACCGGGTCGCCGGCGTCGGTCGCGCCGGCCACGTCCTGCGCGACCGGGCGCACCTGGACCGTGACGGGGTACGTCTCGGAGGTCGCCGCGGGGTCGCTCGCGTCGGTGACGGTGTACGTACCGACCACGCGGCCGCTGGCCCCGCCGGTGACGACGACACGCACGCCGTCGTCGGTCGGCTCGACCGCGCCCGGCCCGGAGGTGCGGTCGGCGTCGAAGGTGAAGGGTCCGTTGCCGTCCGGCTCGGGGACCAGGTCCACCGTCCGGGCGTCCGCGGTGGCCTCGACGACCTCGGACAGCGCCACCGAGGTGGGCCGGAAGGTGGCGTCCACGGTCTGCACGCGGGAACCGGGGGCCGTGCTGGCGGTGGCCGAGGCCATGGTCGTCGTCACGGGGTAGCGGCCGCTGCGCACCGCGGTCGTGGTCATCGACACCACCGGCAGGACGGTGCCCGGCTCGAGCGGGTCGACGGTGGTGTACGAGCAGACGACGGGGCGGACCTCGGTGTCGCAGCTCCAGCCCTCGCCGGTCGCGTCGGTGTACGACAGCTCCGCCGGCCCGTCGACGGTCAGCGTGATCGGGCCGTTGTCCGGACCGCCCAGGTCGTCCAGGGACGGGGACATCGTCAGGCTGCCGGTGGTGCCGACCGCGGTCGCGGCGTGCGAGGTGGTCTGCTCCAGCAGGGACGGCAGCGGGTTGACCGTGGAGACCTCGATGCCCTGGATCTCGTGGATGTTGGTCGAGCCACCGGTCGAGGCGGCGAAGCCGAACTTGAAGCTGGGGGCGGCCTTCACCTCGGCGGGCACCGGCACCGTGATGAGCGGGGTGGTGGAGACGGCGAGCGCAGCCTCGTCGTCCGCGACGAAGACCTTGACCTGCGGGTCGGCGACGGGCTGGCCGTCCAGGTCGACCGTGGGCTCGATGATGACGCGGACGGCCTTCTGCGACCAGGTCTTGGTGGTCAGGCTCGGGACGTCGTCCAGCAGCACGGGCTCGTGCAGGGTGCAGTAGCCCCCGCTCCAGGAGCCGCCGACCAGCGTGCCGGGCCCGCGCACGGCGATGCTGTTCCGGTAGGTCGTGTACGGGTTCGAGGTGACGTAGCCCGTGCAGCCTGCGTTCTGGGTCTCGCGGGGCCAGTTGCCCCAGGTGTCCAGGCCGATGCCGAGCAGCCCGGAGGCCACGCCCTGCTGCGGGCTGCCCCCTGTGTTGTTGGCGTACCCGAGCGACCCGCCGGTGCCGCCCGCACGGGTCAGGTCCGTGCGGCCGTCGACGAGGAAGAAGCTGATGCCGTCGGCGCCCGGGTTCGAGCCGCCGTACTGGAACTGCGTGAAGCTGACGTCGAGCCCGGCCGTGAGGCTGCGCGGCTTGTTGAACAGCGCCGCCCCGGACCTGCCGGTCTGCGCAGGGGTCAGACGCAGCCTGGCGGCCCCCGAGTCCGCCGCGGCCGGCAACGGCAGGTTGCAGCCGGGGATCCCGCTGCTCGCGGTGTCCGAGGCGGTGCCGGCGGTCAGGCAGGCTCGGTTCGCCCCCTGCCCCTCGGGGGCGACCCAGTTCTGGCTGGTCGTACGCTTCTGGAAGGTCTCGGTGAGCAGCACGGTCCCGTCGTCGGCCGCCGCGTAGGAGGGCACCCCGGTGGCGACGGTGAGCGGCACGACCAGGGTGCCGAGCAGGGCGGTGGCGACGACCCGGGAGACATGGCGCCGGGCGCGGTGCCGGCCCTGTCCGGGCAGGAGCAGCGAGAGGCGCACGAGGGGTCCTTCGGGAGCAGGCGGAGGGCGAGACCGCGATCGCGGCCCCTGATGAGTCGGCCTCCCGGTGACCCTGAGTGAGCCGCAGGGGCCGGTTCACCCGTCCGGCGGATGCGCACGACCTCGGCCGAGGACGCTGCGGGCCTTGCCGCCGCTGCGAGCGGGTGACGACACTCGGGGCGTGAGCAGCCACAGCACCCCGGCGCAGGACGGCACGGCTGCCGCCGCGACCGTCGGCCGTCACGAGACGCACCGGCAGGTCCTGCGTCGGGAGTTCCTGGCCGCGGCCCTCTACATGGCGCTGGTCCTGCTGGCGGGACTGGTCGTCGTGCCCACCGGGTACCTGCCGTCGGACCGGACGATCGTCGCGACCATGCTCGGCACGGCCGTCGGGCTGGTCCTCGCGCACTGGCTCGCGTTCCGGCTGGCCTCGCACGTGTCCGACGCGAGCGGGGTCTGGCCGGGGTCGGCCGCGCAGGAGGCGGGTGCGCAGGTGCTGGGCGGCCTGGCGGTCGCGACCGCCGGCGCCGTGCCGTTCCTGCTGCTGGACGGGACGACGGCGCTACGGCTCTCGCTGCTCGCGCTCGGGGCGATGCCCGCGGTCGTCGGGCTGGGGATCGCCCGCAGCCGAGGACGCTCGTGGCTGAGCAGCGCCTTCTTCGCCGCCGCCGTCCTGGTCCTGTCCCTGGCGGTCGTGCTGGTGAAGTCGCTGCTGGGTCACTGACGCAGCAGGGCCACGAGCTCCTCCGCACGGTCGGGGTGGTCGACGAACGGGTTGCGGTTGCCCTGCCGCTCGTGGATCGCGGCGTTGCGGTGCCGCTCCCAGTCCCCCGCCGGGTCCTGCGCGTGCCAGAGCAGCAGGTCGTCGTAACGGGCGGGGTCCAGCTCGTCGGGCTCGATCACCCCCGGGTAGCGCAGCGCGACGAACAGCAGGGCCCGCGCCGCGGCCCCCTTGCCCTGGGCGGGTTCGAACCCCGCGTCGGTCCGCTTGCCGCAGTCCGGCCGGACGGCGTCGGCCAGGACCCCGTCCGGGAGGTCCGGCTCGGGCTCCGGCTCGGGCGGCCAGTCCGGCAGCTCGACGAACGGGGTGTTGCCGCGAAAGCTGTTGCAGCGCGACTCGCAGGCGAACAGGTGGTGCAGGTCGCCCCGCATCGGCTCGGCCCGACCGAACCAGCTCTGCGGGACCACGTGCTCGCAGTTGTACGGCAGCGCCGCCTCGAGCTGCTCGACCAGCTGGTCGTGGGTCTGGTCGGTGAGGCCCTCCAAGGACGCCGCCCGCCGGTGCCGCCGGTCCAGGACCTCGGCGTCCGCGCGGATCAGCTCGGCGGGGTCGAAGACCTGTCCGGTGTACAGGCTCCGCAGCGTGAGGTCGGGCTGCAGGTCGACCCACGGGTAGACCTCGACGCTCGGGCGGTACCGGGGCCGACGCTCGTGCGTGCGGGCCACCAGGTCCCCCCAGCCGTGCGGCGGTACGTCGCCGTAGTAGGCGGTCGCCGCCTGCGCGTCCGCCTCGACGTCGAGGTACGGCCGTTGCTGCGCCTGTTCCAGGGTGTCCAGCGCGAGGTCGACCTCGTGCACGGCCTCGGGGGTGTGCGTCCACGACGGATCGTCCATACGACGTGGGTACGCCCGGGAGGGCGGACCGTCAACCACCGCGACGGATGAACCGTCAGGCGACCGGCGGGAGCACCACGCGGAGCACCGGGTCCTTGGCCGAGCGGCGGTCGCCGCTGGAGCGGCCGGTCAGGCGGCGGCCCAGCCAGGGCAGCAGGTGCGTGCGGGCCCACACCAGGTCGGCGGCCGCCGACACCCGCCGCGGGACCGGCACCGCCGCCGGTAGCGGCTCACGCCACCACCCTACGGGACCGCCGAGCAGGTCCGGGCGGTCCACCCCCAGCTGCTCCAGGACGGCCGCCGCCACCCGGGTGTGGCCGTCGGCGTTCAGGTGCAGCCGGTCCAGGTCCCACACCCGGCGGTCGGTCAGCACCGCCGCGGCCCCCATGTCGACCAGCGTGGCCCCGGAACGGTCCGCGACCTCGCGCACGTGGTCGTTGAAGCGGGCGAACCGGTCGGCCAGCCAGTCCGCCAGCCGCCCCTTCCCCCCGGCACGTCCGACGGCCGTGAAGAGCAGCACCTGCGGGACCGACGCGACGACACCCGCCACGGCGCGGTCGTAGCGGCGGGTCAGGTCGACCAGGTCGGTGCCGCGGCGCAGCACGTCGTTGGGCCCCGCGTGGAAGCTCAGCAGGGTGGGCTCCATGGCCAGGGCCGCGGGCACCTGGTCGGCCACCACCTGGTCGAGCAGCTTGCCGCGCACCGCGAGGTTGGCGTAGCGGACCGTCCCGGGGGCGTCCCGCCGGGCCAGCGCCACGGCCGTGCGGTCGGCCCACCCCACGTGCTCGCCGTCCGCCCGTCGCCCGTCGCTCATCCCCTCGGTGAAGGAGTCCCCCACGCAGACCAGCCGTACCTCGTCATGCTGCACGGGTCCGTGCTACCCGCTCGGGCGTCGTCCTGCCAACCCGGGGGCCGTCCTGGGGGCGGCGGCACGAGACGATCGGCCGATGTCGACGCAGCCCGGCACGCGCACCTACCGCAACCCGGTCGTCCCCGGGTTCCACCCCGACCCCAGCGTCTGTCGGGTCGGCGACGTGTTCTACCTGGTCACGAGCAGCTTCGAGTACTTCCCGGGGATCCCGGTCCTGCGCAGCACCGACCTGGTGCACTGGCAGCAGCTGGGGCACGTGCTCACCCGGACCTCGCAGCTGGACCTGCGTGGCGCCCGCGCCTCCGGCGGCGTCTACGCCCCGACGATCCGGTGGCACGACGGCACGTTCTACGTCACGGCGACCGACGTGTCCGGCGGCGGGCACCTGCTCGTCCACGCGCAGGACCCGGCCGGGCCGTGGTCGGACCCCGTGCCCGTGGACCAGGACGGCATCGACCCCTCGCTGTTCCGCGACGTCGACGGGACCTGGCTGTTCACCTCGACCGCCGAACCGGTCCCCGGTCACGGCCACGAGGCCGAGCCGGGCTTCACCCGTGGCGTCCAGCAGTCCGTCGTCGACCCGCTGACGGGCGAGCGCCGCGGCGACGTCCGGTTCCTGTGGGCGGGCACGGGCGGACGGTTCCCCGAGGCGCCGCACCTGTACCGGCGCGGTCGCTGGTACCACCTGCTGCTGGCCGAGGGCGGGACGGAGCCCGGCCACATGGTCACCGTCGCCCGGTCGACCTCGCCGTGGGGTCCCTGGCAGCCCTCGCCCCACAACCCCGTGGTCAGCCACCGCAGCTCGCCGCACCCGCTGCAGTCGGTCGGGCACGCCGACCTGGTCGAGCTGGCCGACGGGACCTGGTGGGCGGTGCTGCTGGGGACGCGGCCGGTCGGCGGGCGGCACCACCTGGGCCGGGAGACGCTGCTGGCGCCGGTCACCTGGCCCGAGGACGGCTGGCCGTCGATCGGCGTCGACGGGCGGGTGCCGCTGGAGCACCCGGCCCCGGACCTGCCGCCCTCGCCGGCGGACCCGGCGTCGACCGTGGACGAGTTCGACGGTCCGACCCTGCCGCCGCGCTGGAGCACGCTGCGCCGACCGCTCACCGACGCCGAGGCGTCCCTGACGGCGAGCCCGGGGGCGCTGACGCTGCGGGGCGGACCCGACTCGACCGACGACCCGCTGCTGGTGGCGGTGCTGCGCCGGCAGCAGCACGTGGACTGCTCGGTCGTCGCCGACCTCGACGTCGACCCGGTGGGTGAGGACGAGGCCGGGCTGCTCGTGCGGATGGACGAGGACCATCACGTCGAGCTGGCCGTGCGCGTGGTCGACGGGCACCGCCGGGCGCTGGTGCGCAACCGCGTCGGCCCGCTGCAGCAGGTGACGGCCGCCGTGGCCGTCGACCCCGGCCCGCTGCGGCTGCGGGTCGACGCGGACGCCGAGGCCTACCGGTTCTCCGTCGAGCACGGGGAGGCCCGTCGGGTCGACCTGGGCGCGGCGCCGGTGCGCTACCTGAGCACCGAGGTCGCCGGTGGGTTCACCGGGGTCCACCTGGGCGTGTACGCCAGCGGGAACGGGGCGCCGGCTCGCGGGGCGGCGCGCTGGACGCGGTTCGCGTACACGGCCGGTCGGGCCGGTTGAGCCGACCCGGCCGGGCCGCCCCGCCCTGCGTCCCCGCCCTCAGCCGGCCTCCCCGTCCGCACGCCGACGCCGACGGACCCGGACCACCACGAACCCCACGACCAGGGCCACCACGGCGGCGACGACGACCCGCTGCAGGACCGTCGCGTACTGCTCGACGAGGGACCAGTTCTCGCCCAGGGTGTACCCGGCGACGACGAAGGTCGTGTTCCAGATCCCGCTCCCCGCGGTCGTGTAGAGGACGAACCGCCCCACCGGCATCCGCTCCACCCCCGCCGGCACGGAGATCGCGCTGCGGATGATCGGCAGCATCCGGCCGAAGAACACCGCGGCGTACCCGTGCCTCACGAACCAGCGCTCGGCGACCTCGACGTCCCGGGCGTCGACCAGCGGCAACCGACCGGCGAACGCGACGACGCGGTCCCGGCCGACGGCCGCCCCGACCCGGTACAGCGCGAGGGCGCCGACCAGCGAGCCCGCCGTGGTCCACAGGATCGCGGACAGCAGCGAGAAGCTGCCCTGGCTGGCCGCGAGACCCGCCAGCGGCAGGACCACCTCGCTGGGGATGGGCGGGAAGACGTTCTCGAGGGCCACGACGAGACCGGCACCGGGCCCGCCCAGGGTCTCCATCAGCCCGACCGCCCAGCCGGCGATCCCGCCCTCGACCTGACCGCTCACGGGTCCCGCCCGTTCACACGACGGCTCCGCTGTCCATCGGGTCACGCGCGACCTTCCGGGTCCTGGGGGCGGGTGGGGGTGTCGGCCAGCGGCCCTCCAGCGCCACCGCCAGCGGGGAGGCGACGAACAGCGAGGAGTACGAGCCGACCACGACGCCGATCAGCAGCGCGAGGGCGAAGTCGGTCAGGGAGTCACCCCCCAGCACCGCCAGCGCCAGCAGGATCACCCCCGCCCCGATGCCGGTGTTGACGGTGCGCGGCAGGGTCTGGACGACGGCCTGGTTGACCACCGAGGAGAACGGGCCGCCCCCCGCGCCCCGCCACAGCTCGCGCACCCGGTCGAAGATGACGACCGAGTCGTTGACCGAGTACCCGATCACCGTGAGCAGCGCCGCGAGGAACACCCCGTCGACCGGGCGCCCGAGCCAGGCGAACACCCCGACCACGATCGCGACGTCGTGCACCATCGCCAGCACCGAGCTCGCCGCGAACGTCCAGCGGAACCGCACAGCCAGGTAGGCGAGCTGGGCCAGCAGGGCCACGCCGAGCGCGACCAGGGCGTTGCGCTGCAGCTCCGAACCCAGGCTCGGCCCGATCAGCTCGTCGCGGACCTTCTCCAGCTCGCCCGCGGTGGCCTCATCGACCGCGTCCTCGACCACCACGGCCTCGTCGTTGTCGATGACCCCGGTGCGGACGGCGACGACACCGTCGCCGCCGGCCTGCACCACGGCCTGCGGGAACCCGGCCTCGGCGACCGCGGCGCGGACGTCGCCGGCCACGTCGGCGCCGTCGGTCGCGGCCACGTCGCTCTGGTACTCCAGCAGCCGACCACCGGTGAACTCCACCCCCAGGTCCAGGCCACGGACGGCGATCCCGGCCCCGGCCACGAGCACCGCGACCACCGCCCCGACCAGCAGCCGGCGGCCGTGGCGCATCAGGTCCGGGTCGCGGCGGGTCAGCCACTCCCGCACCGGCCCGAGCCGGCTGATGCCGCTCGCACCGGGTCGCCGCTGCAGCCAGCGGGTGCCCACCGCGGTCTCGGCCAGGACCCGGGTGAGCACCAGCGCGGAGAACATCGACGCCAGCACGCCGATGCTCAGGGTGACGCCGAAGCCCCGCACCGGGCCCGAGGCCAGGACGAACAGCAGCCCGGCCGCCAGCAGCGTCGTGACGTTGGAGTCGACGATGGCGGTCCAGGCCCCGGAGAAGCCGCGTCTGGTCGCGTCGACCAGCCCCTTGCCGCGGCGCTGGTACTCCTCGCGGGCGCGCTCGTAGACCAGGACGTTGGCGTCGACGGCCATGCCGATGGCCAGGACGAAGCCGGCGAGGCCGGGCAGGGTCAGGGTCGCCCCGACGGCCAGCAGCGCCGCGTAGGCGATGAGCCCGTACCCGGCGAGCGCCACGACGGCGATGCCGCCCAGCAACCGGTAGACGGCGGTCATGAACAGCCCGGTCAGGGCGACGCCGATGACCGCCGCCAGGGCGGAGGCGTTGATGGCGGTGGCCCCGAGCGTCGCCCCGACGGTGCGCTGCTCGATGATCTCGACCGGTACCGGCAGCGCACCGCCCTCGATGAGCCCGGCCAGGTCCGCGGCCTCCTCCTGGGTGAAGTCGCCCGTGATCGACGTCGTGAAGCCGGGGATGCCGGCCTCGCAGGCGACGCTCGGGTCGACCTGCGGGGAGGACACCACCTCGTCGTCCAGCACGATCGCGACCCGACGCTGCGGGTCGCCCGGCGGGGCGCAGGCGGCCTCGGCCGTGAGCGCCTGCCACGCCACCCGCCCCTGCCCCTGGAAGTCGACCGACACGTCCCAGCCGACGCCCTGCTGACCCAGCACCGCCGCGGCCGCACCGACCCCCTCGCCGGTCAGCGACGCCGGGGCGAGCCGCAGCTCGACCCCGGACTCGTCGGGCAGCACCAGCTCGCCGTCGACCGGCTCCGCGCCGACCGGCCCGGAGCCCTCGGGCCCGGCGGCACCGAGGACGGGATGGAACGACAGCTGCGCGGTCCGACCGATGGTCTCGGCGGCCTCGCGGGGGTCCTGGACGCCGGGCAGCTCGACGATGATGCGGGTCTCGCCGGAACGGACCAGCGTCGGCTCGCTGACGCCGAGGGCGTCGACGCGACGACGCAGCACCTCCATGGTGCGGTCGGTCGACCCGGCGTCGGCGACCACGGTAGGCGAGTCCTGGGTCTGCAGGGTGATCTGCGTGCCACCCCTCAGGTCGAGGCCGAGGCGGGGGGCGGTGGTGAGGACGTAGAACAGGGACGTGGCCAGGACGGCCACGACGACGAGCAGGCGGAACCACTGGGGGCGGGACACGGGTGGACCTCCGGGGACGAGCGACCCCGGCGAGGGGTCGCGCCTACGAGCGGGACGTCAGGTGCGCGTCACGCTCGGAGGTGCCCGACCGAGGGTCGGCTCGTGGCCGGAGGTGCGGGGCGGGGCGGTGTCCGGGCCCAGCCCGCGAGGCAGGGCCGTGACCGGCCGGGGCGGGGCGGGGACGGCACGGTGTTGCACGGGCTCGTCCGACGGCGGGGGCGCGGCCCCGCTCACCCGCTCGGTCGGCGCCTGCCGGGCCGACGTGTGGCCGGTGACGACGAGGCCGTCGCCGGCGGCCTCGCCCGCGGGCGGGGCGCTGACGGCGCTCGAGGGGGTCAGGTCCAGGACGGCCACCGACGGGACCGCGGCGGACGACCAGGCGAGCAGCGGCGCCGCGAAGGCGGGCAGCAGCGCCAGGAGGGCGGCGCGGAGGACCACGAGCAGCACGGGGCGACGCACGATCACCCCTCCGTCGTCGGCGCGGTCGGCAGGCGCCGGCCGGGTAGGAGGCTACCCGGGCGGCCCGGGGCGGGGTCGGCTGCTTTGACACCCGGGGGCACCGGGTGCTCGTCTGGTGACGTGCGTGCCCTGCCGGCCCCCTCGCGGGTCCTCCTGCTGGCCGCCCCTCTCCTGATCGCGTTGCTCGTGGCGCTGCTCCTGGGCGGGGCCGCCCCTGCCCTCGCGTCGTCCCCGGCGCCGGAGCTCCAGGCTCCCGACGGCTCGGGCGGCTCGGGCGGCGAGCAGCCGGAGCCGGACGAACCGCCGGACGTGGCACCGGCCCCCCCGGGCGCCGACCCCGGGGACGACGCCCCGACCGCCCCGACCGAACCGGTCGAACCGGTCGAGCCGGCCCAGCCGACCGACGACGGCACCTCGACCGGCACCCCGGGCACGGCGCCGGCGCAGGAGGAGGTCCCCACCGACCGGCCCGAGCCGACCGTCGTCGCTCCCACCGACGCCCCCGCGGCGACCGCGGGCACCGACCCCGGGCCGGCCGTGGACGCCGAGCCGACGGCCACCACCGGTGAGCCGGTCCGGCTGTCGCCGTCGTCGCCCGCCCTGGTCAGCTCGAACATCCCGCTGGGTTCGGTGGCCCTGGCCGTGGTGGTCCTGCTGGTCGGGGGTCTGCTGGTCCGGACGGTGGTCCGCCGCGGCGCCGAGCAGCCCGCCCCGGACCCCGACGGCACCGCGGCCACCGTGCCCCTGGCGGCCGCCCCGTCCGCGGGCCGACCCGAGGGGCCGGTCGGTGACGACGCCCCGACGGACCCCGCCACGCTGGACTTCCTGCTCGCGCTGGGCGAGGCGCTGGTCGACGCGGGCGACGCGATCAACCACGTGCAGGAGACGCTGGAGGAGGTCGCGACCGTCAACGGCGTGCACGGCGTCGGGATCGTCGTCATGCCCACGGCGCTGTTCATCTCGCTCCCCCACCAGGACGGCGTCCAGACCGAGGTGTCCGCCGCGGGGGCGTCGGCGTTGCGCCTGGACCAGGTCGACGAGGTGTTCCGCATCGTCGACCAGGCCCGCAGCGGTGCGCTGAGCCCGTCCGACGGCCGCGTCGCCCTGGCCCGCGCCCGCGCCACCGGTCCCCTCTTCTCACCCGGCCAGCAGCTGCTGGGCTACGTCCTGTTCACCCTGGGGCTGGTCCTGATCCTGCAGGGGGGCTGGCTGGAGCTGCTGGTCGGCGGCGGCCTCGGGCTGCTGGTCGGGGCGCTGCACCTGGCCTCGGAGCGGTTCCCCAGCGCCTACCAGCCGTTCCTGCCGGTGGTCGCGGCGCTCGGCGCGTCGGCGGTGGTGCTCAGCGTGGCCCGGGTGCTGCCCGAGCTGGCCGTGTTCCCACCGCTGGTCGCGGCGCTCGTCGCGTTCCTGCCCGGGGCGCTGCTGACCACGGCCGTGCTGGAGCTGTCGACGGGGCAGATCATGTCCGGCTCCGGGCGGCTGGCCGCGGGGACGCTGCGCCTGGTGCTCCTGGCCCTGGGCATCCTGGCCGGCGCGCAGCTGGTGGGCGTCCCCGGCGCCTCGATCGACAACCCGGCGACCGGCGCCGCGACGGTGGTCGCGACCTGGACGGGGGTGGCGGTGTTCGGCGTCGGGGTGGTCCTGTTCAAGGGCGCCCGGTGGTCGTCCCTGCCGTGGATCATGCTGGTGCTCTACGTCGCCTACGCCGGTCAGGTGCTGGGCGGGCTGCTGTTCGGGAGCACCCTGTCGGCGTTCTTCGGCGCGCTGGCCATGACGCCGGTGGCGATGATCGCCGCCCGCCAGCCCACCGGCCCGCCCGCGCTGGTCAGCTTCCTGCCCGGGTTCTGGCTGCTGGTGCCGGGTGCGGTGGGCCTGGAGGGCGTCACCCGGTTCCTGGACGAGGACACCGCCGAGGGCATCTCGTCGCTGGTGACGATGGGGACGTCCATGGTGGGCATCGCCCTGGGCGTGCTGCTCGGGCTCGCCGTCGGCGGCCAGGTCGCGCAGCGGCTCCGGATCCGTCGGGAGGCGCTCAGCCAGGTCCCTGCGTGAGCTCCGACGGCCCGTCCCACCGGGTGGGCGCTCGGCCCTGGACCTGGTCGCGGAACTGCGCCAGGTACCACTCGGAGAGCTGCCGGACCAGGGGTGGGCGCGGCAGCGTCATCAGCTGCCCCTCACGGCAGAAGCGGTCGCACTCCTCGATCAGGGTCCGGAGCCGTTCGGCGACCTCGACCACCCCGGACGGCACGTGCTCCACCAGGTCGATGGTCCGCTCACCCCGTGCGTGCGCGGCCTCCAGCTCGGTGTCGCGGCGCGACCGGGCCGTGGCGTGCCGCGTGCCCAGGGAGTCCACCAGCTCGACGAGGCGGGCCGGGACGTCGAGCTCGCCGGCGTCGTCCTCCAGCGCCAGCAGGCGCAGCTCGCGGACGAGCCCGTCGTGGTGCTCGCGCGAGGCGATGAACAGCGGGACCGGCAGCCCCAGCAGCCGGACCTCCACCAGCGGACCGTCGTCACCGGGCAGGTAGCGCCCGAGCGAGGACTCCGTCGCCCCGGACCCGCTCACGTCCGCTCCAGGCCCTCGAGACCCAGGTCGCCGAACCCGTGGAGGTCGGCGGCCGACCACGTCTCCCGGGGCCGGAGCACCCGGAACCAGACCGTCTTGCCGGCCTTCTCCGGGCGCCACCCCCACTCGTCGGCCAGGTCGTCCAGCAGCCCGATCCCGCGCCCGGTGGTCGCGGTGCGCGAGAAGTGCTGGCGGTGCGGCGGCACGGACGACCCGTCCATGACCTCGACGTGGACCCCGCTGCCCTGCCGTCGCACGTGCAGGCTCAGCTGCGTGCCGGCGTGCAGCAGGGCGTTGGTGACGACCTCGGCCGTCAGCAGCTCGACCGCGTCGCACAACGGCTCCAGCCCGTAGCCGGACATCCGCTCGGTCACCCACCGTCGGGCCTGCCGGGCGGACACGGCCTGCGGCAGGAGCTCGATGGTCGCCGGCGCCGTCATCGGGGCCACCTCGACCCACCGCTCCCGCAGTCACCCATGCGCCTCGTCCCTGCTCGCCCGGCCCTCGCGGGCCCCTCAGCCCCACAGCCTGGGCCCGACACCCCGACCCCGTCCACCCGGATGGACCGGCTCGACCGGCCGGACGGACCGGCACCGGGGCTCCGCGGGCAGTGCATCAGTACTCCGCGACGCAGACCAGGCCGTCCTCCGGCACCGTGCCCTGCAGCAGGTACGCGTCCAGGGCGGTGTCGATGCAACCGGCCCCGGTCTGCCCGTAGGCGGTGTGGCCGTCGCCGTCGAAGGTCACCAGGACGCCGGACTCCAGCTGCGCGGCCAGCCGCTCGGCCCACACCCCCGGCGTGGCCGGGTCGCGCGTGGTCCCGACCACGACGATGTCGGGGGCGCCGGCCCCGTCGACCTCGGGCCACGCGACGGGCTCGTGCGGCCAGCTCAGGCAGGGCAGTCCGCCGTAGGCCAGCTGCGGGCCGAACGTGGGCGCCTCGACGGCCAGCTCGGCCGCCAGCTCGTCGAAGTCCTCGACGGTGATCTCCCGCAGGCCCTCGGGGTCGGCGCCACCGTCGATGCAGTTGACGGCGTAGATCGCCTCGCCCGCGTTGTTGCGGTAGGCGCCGTCCGGGCCGCGCTCGGCGAACAGGTCGTTGATGATCAGCAGCAACGACCCGTCACCGGCGAGGGCCAGACCGAGCCCCTGGCGCAGCGCCGGCCACAGGTCGTACTGGTAGAGCGGGCCGATGATGGCGAACAGCCCCAGGCCCTGGCCCAGCGGGCGCTCGGGGTCCTCGGTGGGCAGCGGGGCCGTGTCCAGCGCGGCGATCAGCCCGCGCACCTGGTCCACCCCGTCGGCGACCGACCCCGTCAGCGGGCAGTCCTCCTGGGTCAGGCAGTCGGCGACGAACGACTCCAGCGCGACCTCGAAGCCCCGTGCCTGCTCCAGGGCCGTCTGCGGGTCGGAGGCCTCGCGGGCGGTGAGGTCGACGGCCCCGTCCAGCACCATCCGCCCGACACGGTCGGGGAACAGCTCAGCGTACATCGCGCCCAGCACCGTCCCGTAGGACTTGCCCAGGTAGGTCAGCTCGTTGTCACCGAGCGCCGAGCGCAGCACGTCCATGTCGCGGGTGGCGGAAACCGTGTCCACGAACGGTGCGACGGGGTCGTCGGCGCAGCCGTCCGCCAGCGCGGCGGACAACCGCTCGAGCTCGACCAGGTCGGCGGTGTCGTCGGGGCTCGGGTCGGCGGCGGCGAACTCGTCGTAGACCGCGTCGTCCAGGCAGTCCACGGCGGCGGAACGGGCGACGCCCCGCGGGTCGAAGCCGACGACGTCGTAGCCGGCCCGCAGGGCCTCGGTGGTGACGAACTCGGCCTGCAGCGCGTAGTCGACGCCGGACCCGCCGGGCCCACCCGGGTTGACCACCAGCGAGCCGAGCCGCTCACCGGAGGCCGGCAGCCGGGTGAGGGCGATCTGCAGCCGTTCCCCGCCGGGGTCGCCGTAGTCCAGCGGGACGTCCAGGCTCGCGCACTCGTGCTCGTCGACCGTGACGCCCTCGGGCGGGTCGACGTCCTCGCAGCCGCCCCAGTCGACGGTCTGGGAGTAGAACGGGCCGAGGTCCGGCTCGGGGGCCGCGGTGACCGACGGGTCCGCGGGCGAGGCGGCGACGCCCTCGGGCTCGCCGCCGGCCAGGCTGCAGCCGCTGACGGCCAGCGCGAGCGCCAGGGCCAGCGCGGGCGGCCCCGGGCGGAGCGGACGACGGGGGCCGGACGGTGCGGTGCTCACGAGGACTCCCCCAGCTGGACGGTCATGCCTTCGAGCGCGAGCGGCAGCGCGGCGTTCTGCGTCAGCCGTCGTCGCGTCGTGGTGATGGTGTCGCAGACCCGGAGGACGTCCGCCGGGCTGGACCGCCTGGCGAGACCCTCGACGTCGGCCCGCATGTCGCCGTTCACCAGCGGGACCGACGCCCCGGCCTGCACCACGAGGACGTCGCGGTACAGCGACAGCAGGTCCAGCAGGGCCCGGTCGAGGCCGTCGGTGGCGCTGCGGCGGGCCTGCCGCTTGTGCGACTCCTGCAGCTCACGCCACTGGGTCCGGACCTGACGGGGCAGCTCCTCGGGCGTGGCGACGCCCATCATGCGCAGCCACTCGGCGTTCTCCTCCTCCTGCGCGGCCTCGACCGCCGCGGTGGACTCCTCGGTGGCGATGTCCTTGAGCTCCTGGGCGACCTGGACCGCGCCGGGGACGCCGACGGCGCGCGAGGGGGTCTGCAGCACCTCGCGCCGACGGCGGCGGGCGTCCGGGTCCAGGGCCAGCCGGCGGGCCACCCCGATGTGGCCCTGCGACGCCGCCGCGGCCCAGGCCGCCTCGCCGGGGCTGATGCCGTGGCGGGCGACGAGCACGTCGGCGACGGCCGCGGCCCGGGGCACCCCCAGGGTCACCACGCGGCAGCGGCTGCGGATAGTGGGCAGGAGGTCCTCGGGGAACGGGGCGCACAGCACCCACACCGTGTGCGGCGGCGGCTCCTCGACCTCCTTGAGCAGCATGTTGGCGGCCACGTCCCGGAGCCGGTCGGCGTCCTCGACGACCACCACGACCCAGCGACCCCGGGTGGGCGCGACCGAGGCCCGGCGGACCAGGTCCACCACGACGTCCTTGCGCAGCTGCATCTCGTCGGTGGCCAGGACCGTGACGTCGGGGTGGGACCCGGCGAGGGCCTCACGGCAGTCGTGGCAGCGCCCGCACCCGCCGTCGGGGCACTGCAGGGCGGCCGCGAAGGCCCGGGCCGCCACCGAGCGACCGGACCCGGGGGGCCCGGTGACGAGCCAGGCGTGGGCCAGCCCCGACCGTTCGTGCTGGCGGCGGACGGCGCGCCGCAGGACCTCGACCGCGCGTTCCTGACCGACCACGGCGTCCCAGACGCTCATCCGTCCCGTCCCCGCGAGCGACGCCACCCGCCGGGGCCGGTCGAGCCGGTCGAGGCGTCGTCGGGCAGGTCGATGCGTTCCGGGCGCGTGCCGGGCAGGGACTGCTCGTCCGGCTCGGCGTCGTAGAGCTCGTCGGCCAGCTCGCCCGGCTGCCCGTCGTCGCCCTCCGCGTACTCCTCCGTCGCGTACTCGTCCGTCGCGTACCCGTCCGTCGCGTACTGGTCGGTGGCGTACTGGTCCGTCGCGTACTGGTCGGTGGCGTACTGGTCCGTCGCGTACTGGTCCGTCGCGTACTGGTCCGTCGCGTACTGGTCCGTCGCGTACTGGTCCGTCGCGTACTGGTCCGTCGCGTACTGATCCGTCGCGTACTGATCCGTCGCGTACTGATCCGTCGCGTACTGATCCGTCGCGTACTGATCCGTCGCGTACTGATCCGTCGCGTACTGATCCGTCGCGTACTGATCCGTCGCGTACTGATCCGTCGCGTACTGATCCGTCGCGTACTGATCCGTCGCGTACTGATCCGTCGCGTACTGATCCGTCGCGTACTGATCCGTCGCGTACTGATCCGTCGCGTACTGATCCGTCGCGTACTGATCCGTCGCGTACTGATCCGTCGCGTACTGATCCGTCGCGTACTGATCCGTCGCGTACTGATCCGTCGCGTACTGATCCGTCGCGTACTGATCCGTCGCGTACTGATCCGTCGCGTACTGATCCGTCGCGTACTGATCCGTCGCGTACTGATCCGTCGCGTACTGATCCGTCGCGTACTGATCCGTCGCGTACTGATCCGTCGCGTACTGATCCGTCGCGTACTGATCCGTCGCGTACTGATCCGTCGCGTACTGATCCGTCGCGTACTCGTCCGTCGCGTACTGGCCGCTCGCGTCCTGCTCCGTCCCGTCCTGGTCCGTCGCGTACTCGTCCGTCGCGTACTGATCCGTCGCGTACTTGTTCGTCGCGTACTGATCCGTCGCATACTGATCCGTCGCGTACTTGTTCGTCGCGTACTGATCCGTCGCATACTGATCCGTCGCGTACTTGTTCGTCGCGTACTGATCCGTCGCATACTGATCCGTCGCGTACTTGTTCGTCGCGTACTGATCCGTCGTGTACTCGTCCGTCGCGTACTGGCCGTTCGCGTCCTGCTCCGTCCCGTTCTGGTCCGTCGCGTACTCGTCGGCCCCAGGGGCCGCGGCGGCCGGTCCGGCGGCGAAGCGGTCCGGCGGGTAGCGGCGCGTCCGGTTCGACGGCAGGGCGGGGATGACCGCCGTGTCGCTGTCGTGCACCTCGGCGCGGGCCAGGTCGGCCTGGTGCCGCCGGAGCTCGGCCTCGGCGGCGGCCTGCTCGGCGCGGAGCTTCTCGGCCTCGCGGCGGGCCGCCGCCAGCTGCTCGCGCACCCGTGCGCGGGCGGCCTCCTCGGCCTCGGCCACCGCCACCGCGTCGACCTCGCGGTCGGCGCGCGCCCGCGCCTCCTCCGCCAGTCGCGCGGCGGCGACGCTCTGCTGCCGCTCCGACAGCGGCAGCATCCGTCGCAGCCGACCGATGACGAGGTCCAGGACCTCCTCGCGCGGCAGGGTCGCGTCGACGACGAGGTAGTGGCGGGCGTCCTGGGCGGCCAGGCGCAGGAAGGTCTGGCGGACGTCGGCGTGGAACTGCTCACCAGCGGCCTCCACCCGGTCGGCCACCCCGACCCCGTCGCGGCCGTCCATCCGGGCCCGGGCCAGCGCCGGGTCGACGTCGAGCACGACCGTCAGGTCCGGACGCAGCCCGTCCGTGGCCCAGCGCGACAACCGCGCGACCTCGTCGCCCACCAGGTCGCCGCGGGCACCCTGGTAGGCCACCGAGGAGTCCGTGTAGCGGTCGCTGACCACCACGGCACCGGCGGCCAGCTCGGGGGCGACGACGGTCGCGACGTGCTGGGCGCGGTCCGCCGCGAACAGCAGGGCCTCGGCCCGGGGGACGGGTCCGGGGCCCTGGGACGAGTCGTCCCAGTCCAGGACCAGGCGCCGCACACCGTTGCCGACGGGGGTCCCGCCGGGCTCCCGGGTCAGGACGACGCGGTGGCCGAGCTCGTCGGTGAGCCAGCCCTGCAGACCGATGGCCAGGGTCGACTTGCCGCTGCCGTCGCCGCCCTCGACGACCACGAAGAAGCCCCGGTGGGGCCGCGGCGGGTCGAGCGGGTCCGCGGCGCCCTTCCGGACGGCGTCGACCACCTCGGCTCGCAGGCTCAGCCCGGGGCGGTCGTCGAGCTGGCGGAACGTGACGACCCCGACGGCCACGGCCAGCACGCCGGCCAGCGCCATGACGATGCCGGCGCCGCTGAACGTCCAGGTCAGGTCGTCGGTGACGGTGACGGCCCGGTCCCCCACCAGCTGGGTGGCCAGCCACGGACCGGCGGCCATCACCGAGATCAGCACCACCCGGACCGCGGTCTGGACGAACGCGAAGGTGCGGCCGCGGATCTCGTCGTCGACCTCGCCCCCCAGCAGCGTCATGCCGGTGACCCAGGCCAGGCCGGCGAAGAAGCCGAGGGCCAGCACCGCGACGACGGACAGCACGATGTCGGGCGACAGCCCGACCACGACCAGCACGACACCGGCCGCACCGATCGACGCACCGAACAGGCGACGGCGGCTGACGTCGCGCAGCGTGCGAGGGCCCTGCCACACCCCCAGCGCCATGCCCAGGAACACCGCGCCGAACAGCACGCCGTAGCCGGGGGCGCCCGCGCCCAGCCCCGCGGCGTAGACGATGCCGAGCCCGATGACGAAGCCACCGGCTGCGAAGGCACCGATCATGCCGCCCACCAGGCCTCTCACGACGGGGGTACGGGCGATGAACGACCAGCCCTCGACGATCTGCCGCCACAGGGACGGGCGGGCGGCCGGCACGCCGTCGGGGTCGGTGACCACGGCCCGCACGGCCGGGCCCTCGGCCGAGGGCGGCAGGGGCAGCCGGGCGATGACGACGGCCGCGACCAGGTAGGTGGCGGCGTTCACGTACAGGGCCAGGTCGACCTCGCTGGCCACGGCGGAGGCGAAACCGCCGGACAGGTCGTCCAGCAGGTTGCTCAGCAGCGACAGCAGGACGAAGGCGAGCGCGGCCAGCGGGGCCGTGCCGTAGGTGGCGATGACCCCCAGCTGGTTGGCGGCCTCGAGCCGTCGCCGCGGGACGAGGTTGGGGACCATCGCGTCCTTGGCCGGCATCCAGAACAGCGCTGCGACCTCGATCAGCACCGTGGCGACGAACAGCCACTCCAGGGTCCCGACCACCGGGATGGACAGGAACAGCAGGCCCCGCACCGCGTCGCCGACGACCAGGGTCGTCCGCCGGTCGAGCCGGTCGGCGAGCACGCCCGCGATGGGGCCGAGCAGCAGCGACGGGGCCAGCCGCAGGATGAACACCACCGACACCGCCAGACCGGCGGCGGCGATGTCGTCGGTGCCCCCGGCCAGCTGGGTGGCGAAGAACGTGATGGCCAGCAGGCCGAGCCAGTCGCCGAAGCTCGACAGCCCCAGGACCAGCCACAGCTGGCGGAAGGCGGGGTAGCGCAGCACGGCGGCCGGGCTGTGGTCGGGGGCGCCGTCCAGGTCGTCGGGGACCTCGACGACCTCGGGGGCCTCGTCGACCGGAGGGACCGGGGGCGTCTGCGTCACCTCGTCAGGGTACGTGCGCCGACCCCGGGGACGGGGAAGCCGCTGCCGCCGGTGGGGGGACCGGCGGCAGCGGCGCTGGTGGGGGGCTCAGGACCCCTGTGGACGGGCGGTCAGCGCAGGACGGGGAACCGCTGCACGATCGCCAGCGACTTCCACCCGCGACCGAGACCGAAGGTGTCGGCGGCACCCAGGACGAGCAGGAGGAACAGCACGCCCGCGTAGATCAGGTGGTCGTCCATGAAGGGGTTGTTGGGCGGGGGCAGCACGGCCGCCCACATCAGGACCAGCATCAGGCTGCCGGAGACGACGGCGATCCTCATCCCGATGCCGAGCATCAGGGCCACACCGATCCCGAGGAGGCCGATCATGAAGATCCAGTCCGCCCAGGCGGCGCCGGCGATGGAGTTGAAGGTCGAGGCGAGCGGCCCGGTGGGGGCGTTGGCCAGGAAGCCCTCGGTGGGCGAGCCGCCGTCGATCCAGGCACCCTCGGCGGGGGTGGCCCGGCCCAGGCCGAACATCTTGTCCAGGAACGCCCACAGGAAGACCCAGCCGATCGCCAGGCGGAGCCCGGCCATCAGGTAGCGGGCGACGGGGGGCAGACCGGAGGAGCGGGAGTGGACCCCGTGATCGCGGGTGCCCTCACCGGAACCGGTCTCCGTGATGACCTCGAGCCGGTCGCTCTGGGTGGGGACGGTGGGACGGCGGGTGGTAGCGCCCATGATGGCCTCCTGTGGTTCCGACCGGCCCTGTCGGCCCGGTGCACCACCTCCGGCGGCGCACCCCAAGAGTCCCGCCCACCTCGGTCCCCGGCTCGGGACCTAGGTCCTTGATCATCATGGGCGGCCCACGGACCGCCGCCGGCCGCGTCAGAGGGTCGGAGCCGTCCCCGCCGTCGTCCTCGTGGCCGCCGTCTTCTTCGCCGCGGTCGTCGTGGCCGTGGTCTTCTTCGCCGCGGTCTTCTTCGCCGCGGTTGTCGTGGCCGTCGTCTTCTTCGCCGCGGTCTTCTTCGCCGTCGTCTTCTTGGCGCTGGTCTTCTTGGCCGCCGTCTTCTTGGCGCCGCGCTTCTTGGCCGGGCCCGCCGCGCGTCGGTCGGAGAGCAGCTCCACCGCCCGCTCGAAGGTGATGGACTCCGTGGAGTCCGCCCCGCGCAGGGTCGCGTTGGTCTCGCCGTCGGACACGTAGTCCCCGAACCGGCCGGAGCGCACCGTGATCGGCTTCTCGCTCACCGGGTCGACGCCCAGCTCCTTGAGCGGGGCCGGCGCCGCCCGCCCGCCCCGACCGCGCTTGGGCTGGGCGTAGACCGCCAGCGCCTCCTCCAGCGTCACCGTGAACATCTGCTCCTCGGTGTCCAGCGACCGGGAGTCGGTGCCCTTCTTGAGGTACGGGCCGTAGCGGCCGTTCTGCGCCGTGATCTCCTCCTCGCTGGAGGGGTCCACGCCGACGACCCGGGGCAGCGACAGCAGCCGCAGCGCGTCGTCGAGCGTCACGGTGTCGATGGTCATCGTCGACAGCAGGCTGGCCCGACGGGGCTTGTCCTTGCTGTCCTCGGGGAGCACCTCGGCCACGAACGGGCCGAACCGGCCGGACTTGACGATGACGTCGTGGCCGGTGTCAGGGTCCTGGCCCAGGACGGTGTCGCCCTTGGCCGCGTCGGCGATGAGCTCACGGGCGCGGGCGACGGTCAGCTCGTCGGGGGCGATGTCGTCGGGGACCCCGGCGCGCACCTCCTTGCCGTCGGCGCCGGCGGAGGCGTTCTCGTCCTGCAGGTACGGCCCGTAGCGACCGACGCGCAGCACGAGTCCCTCCCCGAGCTCGATGGTGCTGACGGCGCGGGCGTCGATGTCGCCCAGCTCCTCGGCCAGGCCCTTGAGGCCCTCGGCCAGTCCGGTGAGGCCCTGGCCGGCGCCGCCGGGCAGCGGGGGCAGACCGGCGGCCGGGGTGCCGTCCGCGCCCTCGGGACCCGATGCACCGAAGTAGAACCGGGCGAGCCAGTCCGACCCGGCGACCTCGCCGGCGGCGACCCGGTCCAGGTCGGCCTCCATCTCGGCCGTGAAGTCGTAGTCGACGAGCCGGGGGAAGTGCTCCTCCAGCAGGCGCGTCACCGCGAAGGCCAGCCACTCCGGCACCAGGGCGTTGCCCTTGTGACGGACGTAACCACGGTCGATGATCGTGCCGATCGTCGCGGCGTAGGTCGACGGGCGACCGATGCCGCGCTCCTCCAGCGCCTTGACCAGGCTCGCCTCGGTGTAGCGGCTCGGCGGGCTGGTGCGGTGCTCGGCCGTCGCGACGTCCTCGGCGTCGACCCGGCCACCCTCCTCCAGCTTGGGCAGGCGGTTCTCGGTCTCCCCGTCGGTACGGGCGTCGTCGCGGTCGGCGTCGCGGCCCTCCTCGTAGGCGGACAGGAACCCGCGGAAGGTGATGACGGTGCCGGAGGCCGACAGCTCGACGGTGCGGTCGTCGGAGGTTCGCGCGCCGATCCGGACCGAGGCCGTGGTGCCACGGGCGTCGGCCATCTGCGAGGCGACGGTGCGCTGCCAGATCAGCTCGTAGAGGCGGAACTCCGCGCCCCGGACCGACCCGGCGACCTGGGCGGGGGTGCGGAAGGAGTCCCCGGCGGGGCGGATCGCCTCGTGGGCCTCCTGGGCGTTCTTGGACTTGCCGGCCCAGGTGCGCGGGGAGGCCGGGACGGAGTCCGCACCGTAGAGGTCCTTGGCCTGGCTCCGGGCGGCCTGCACGGCCGTGGCCGACAGCGACGTCGAGTCGGTCCGCATGTAGGTGATGTAGCCGCCCTCGTACAGCGACTGCGCGACGCGCATGGCGTCCTTGCTGCTCAGGCGCAGCTTGCGCGAGGCCTCCTGCTGCAGCGTGGAGGTGGTGAACGGCGCGGCCGGCTTGCGCGTGTAGGGCTTCTCCTCCACGCGGGTGACCGAGAACTCCGCGTCGGACATCGCCGCGACGAGGGTGCGGGCCCCGTCGACGTCGAGCACGGCCACGTCGGCGTTCTTGAGCCGACCCAGGTCGTCGAAGTCGCGGCCGGTGGCCACGCGGGCCCCGTCGAGGGAGGTCAGGCGGGCCGAGAACTGCTGCCGGTCGCCGGGGGCGCTGAAGGTCGCGGACACGCTGGCGTAGTCGGCGGCGACGAACGCCATCCGCTCGCGCTCGCGCTGCACGACCAGCCGGGTGGCCACGGACTGCACCCGACCCGCGGACAGGCCCTGCCGGACCTTGCGCCACAGCACGGGGCTGACCTCGTAGCCGTAGAGCCGGTCGAGGATCCGACGGGTCTCCTGCGCGTCGACCATGTTCTCGTCGATGTCGCGCGTGGCCTCGAGGGCGCGGGCGATGGCCTCGCGGGTGATCTCGTGGAAGACCATGCGCTTGACGGGGACCTTGGGCTTGAGCTCCTCGAGCAGGTGCCACGCGATGGCCTCGCCCTCGCGGTCCTCGTCCGTGGCGAGGATGAGCTCGTCGACGTCCTTGAGGGCGCGCTTGAGCTCGGTGACCTTCTTCTTCTTGTCCGCGTCGACGACGTAGTAGGGCTCGAAGCCGTTGGAGACGTCGACGGCGAACTTGCCGTACGGCCCCTTCTTCATCTCCGGGGGCAGCTCCGACGGCTGCGGCAGGTCGCGGATGTGCCCGACCGACGCCTCGACGACGTAGCCGTCGCCCAGGTAGCCACCGATGGTCTTGGCCTTGGCCGGTGACTCCACGATGACGAGGGCCCGGGAGGTGGGCGATGAGCTACGAGCCACGCGGTGCGTCCTCTCTGCGCGGGCGGGCCCGTGCAGCGTCTGTCAACGCGGACGAAGCTCGCCCGACCCGCGCCACGGTAGCCGTACCGGCGCCGGGGTCGCTCCGCGGCCACCCGCCCTGCTGACAAACCCGCGGATCGGGCGCATCCTGTTCCTGTGGGGCTCGCAACGGGGCAGCCGGTCCCGCCACCGAGGGTGCTGGTCCCGTGGTGGCGGCGGCCTTTCGTGCGCCCGACCGAGCCGACCGCCCCTCCCCTGCAGCGGCTGGTGGCCGACCTGCAGCGCCTCGAGACCGAGGCGGAGCGACTGCTGGGCGATGCGAGCGTGCTGGGGCGGGGGCAGCGGCTGATCGCCCTGCGGATCGCCTTCGACCTGGTCCTGATGGACGCGGCCCGGGCCCTGGAGGTGCCGCTGCCGCACGAGAAGGCGCCCTTCACCAGCGACGAGCGGTTCCGGGTGAGCATCGACCTGACCGCCGCCGGCCTGCGCTGGTAGCCCGGGCCCACCCGGCCGACCTCGGACCCGTCGGGCTCACCCGGCCGGCGTCGGACCCGTCGGGGTCGAGCCCGGCCGTTCGAGGTCCGCGGCCAGGTCGTCCAGCTGCCGGCGGGTGAACGCCTCGCTGTCGGTGAACGCCCAGCGCAGGTGCCCGGACACCTCGACCGACACGATCCCCAGCATCCGCTGGAAACCCATGACGAACGGGTAGACCTCGCCCGGCCGCATCGGCAGGCCCATGGCGTCGGCGGCCTGCTGCAGGTCCGCCCGCAGCGACGGGGCGAGGTCGGAGTCGGGCAGGGTGCGCAGCCGACCGGCGCGCAGCAGGTCGACGAACAGGCCCCCGAACAGCTGGCCGAAGCGGCGTCCACTCACGACGGTCGGACCACCCTCGGGCGCCTCGTACCCGACGATGGGGGTGCCGTAGACCAGCCCGAACTCGGGTGTGTTGGCCAGCGCCCAGGTGCGGAACGCCCAGGTGGCCCGTCGCAGCCGGGCGTCGTGGTCCGTGGGGTCGCCGGCGTCCACCGCGGCCTGGCAGACGTCGGCCACCTCGTCCTGGCAGGCCGCGATGAGCAGCGTCAGCAGGTCGTCACGCCCGCTGACGTGGCGGTACAGCGCCGGGGCGGTGACGCCCAGCCGACGGGCGACCTCGCGCACGACGACCGCGTCCGGACCGCCCTCGACCAGCAGGCTCCGGCTGGTCGCCACGATCCGTCCGGTGGTCAGCGGTTCCCTCGCCACGGCAGGCCCCCCTACGGGTCCGGGGGTGTACCCCCTTGTTGGTGAACGATGTTAACCGTATCGTGGGTTAACACCGTTCACTCCCGCTCTGGAGGTCCCCGTGGTCAACGTCTGCTCGCTCCCCGCCCTCGCCACCCCGGCGTCGCCCGACCTGCCGCGCCCGGCCGCAGCCGTCGGGGCCGACCGGTGAGCGCCCTGGCCCGCGCCGCCTGGTCGGTGAGCCGAGGTCTCACGGTCCTGCTGGCGGTCAACGTCGTCCTGGTCCCCGTGGCCGTGGTGATGGGGCTCCTCGACGACACCGTCACCGCCGGCGCCCCGGCCTGGGACAAGCCGCTCAAGTTCGGCCTGTCGTTCCTGGCGTTCGCCCCCGCCATGCTCTGGATCTACTCCCACGTCCGACGCACCCGGCTGGTGCGGGTCGCGCTCGAGGTCGCCGGCTGGGCGATGGTGGTGGAGATCGCCGTCATCACGCTGCAGGCCGCGCGCGGCAGCGCCTCGCACTTCAACGTCAGCACCCCGCTGGACACCGCGCTGTGGGGCGTGATGGCCGCGGGGGTCGGCATCTTCAGCGTGGTCGTCGCGGTGGCCGGGGTCGTCCTGGCCCGACACCGCCTGCAGGGTGCCCTCGGCCTGGCCATGACGCTCGCGGTACCGCTCATGCTCCTGGGCGCGGTCAGCGGCTACCTGATGACGAACCCGCGACCGGGTCAGATCGAGGCCGGGGCCACGACGGTCGGCGGGCACACCGTCGGCGCCGTCGACGGCGGACCCGGGCTGCCGCTGCTGGGCTGGTCGACCGTGGCGGGCGACGACCGGGTGGCGCACTTCGTCGGGCTCCACGCCCTGCAGGTCGTCCCCGCGGTCGCGCTGCTGCTGGTCTGGCTGGTCGGGCGCGGGGTCCTCCACCTCGACGTGCGTCGGCAGCGGCAGGTCGTCGCCCTGGCCGCGGCGTCCTACCTCGGGCTCATGGTGACGCTGTTCCTGCAGGCCCAACGCGGCCAGTCCGTGGTTGCGCCGGACCTCGTGACCTGGGCCCTCACGGCGGCGCTCGTCACCGCACCGGCCACCGCCGCCGCGGTCCTGGCCCTCAGCGGCAGGCGTCACCAGCGAGCCGCCGTCGCGGCACGCACGGACGACGTCGTGGTCGGCTGACGACCGCGGCGACCAGCAGCGGGTCCACGTCGAGCGGGTCGCGTGACGCTCGGGACACGGCTGCGGTCGGGGCGGTGGTCACGGCAGGACCAGCAGCCCCTCGGAGACCAGGCCCCGGACGGCCGGGAGCAGGGCGGCCCGCAGCTCGGCCTCCTCCGTCTGCAGCAGCGAGGCCAGGGCCCCCACGACCTGACCGACGGTGAGCTCGCCGTCGCACGCCCCGACCAGGCCCGCGAGCGCGGTGGAGGCCTCGACCACGCGGCCCCGACGACGGGTGTCGACCAGGTGAACCGTCCGCGGGTCCGCCTGACCGGGGTCCAGCTCCCGGCGCTCGACGACACCGACGGCCACGACGGGACGGGTCCCCAGCAGCGCCTCCAGGTCGGCGTGCGCCCCCACCCGACCCAGGGCGTCGTGACCGGTGAGGCCGGCGGCGATCACGTCGCGCCAGGCCCCGGGCACCGCCGCGTGCTCCTCGTCGAACCGCCGCAGCGGGGGCGTGGCCGGGTCCGCCGCGCGTCGGCGCAGGGTGACGACGCCGAACCCGACCGCCTCGACCCCGCGCTCGGCGAAGTCGTCGAGCCACGCCCGGTACCAGGAGTCCGCCTCGGTCCGGTCGGGGCGGCCGCCGTCGGAGATCCAGGCCTCGGCGTACAGGGCGGGGTCGGCGAGCTCACGCTGCACCACCCAGACGTCGAGCACGTCGTCGCCGCCGCTGGCCTCGTGCAGCCGTCGCGCGGCCTCCTCGACCCAGCCCCCGAGCCGGTCGGTCCACGGCTGGTCGGCCCGGTCCTCCCAGTTGCCCAGGAACTGGGCCAGGCCGCCGGGGCGCAGGTGCAGCGGGGCCTCCAGCAGCATGCGGCGGACCACGTCGTCGCCGGCCAGGCCGGCGTCGCGGTAGGTGTAGGTGGGCACGTCGGCCCGCCGGGGGGTGACGACGAAGGGCAGGTTGGCGACCACCCGGTCGAAACGCTCCCCCGGCACGGCGTCGAACAGGCTGCCGGTCCTGACGTCCAGCTGGACCCCGTTCAGCGCGGCGGTGACACGGGCGAAGGCCGAGGCCCGGCTCGACACGTCGGTCGCGACCAGCCGCGCAGCGGTGCGCGACAGGTGCAGCGACTGCACGCCCGACCCCGCGCCCACGTCCAGGCAGCGCTGCCCCCGCAGCGGTGGCACGACGGCCCCGACGAGGGTCGTCGACGCCGCGCCGACCCCCAGCACGTGCTCGGTCGGCAGCACCCCACCGCCGTGGGCGAGCTCGCCGAGGTCCGAGCAGACCCACCACGCCGACTCGCCCAGATCGTCCGCGACGGCGTGCGGCTGCAGGTCGACGCAGGCCCGGACCTGCCCCGACGTCACCCGTACGAGCAGCCCGAGGCCGACGGCGCGGTCCACCCCCAGCGTCGGCAGCGCGGCCGCCGCGGCGTCCACCGGCACGGCGTCACCCAGGGTGAACAGGCGGATCAGGACGGCCACCGGGTCGACCGCGCTGCCCAGCTCGCGCCGCACGGGTACGGCCTGGTCGCGGGCCAGCGCCCGGGCGGCGACGTCGCCCAGCCGCTCGGCGACCCCGGCGACGGTGTAGCCCGCCGCGTCGAGGTCGTCACGGAGCAGGACGAGGTCGGCCCCTCCGAGCGGGGCCGGCGGGGCAGGCGGGGCGGTCGAGGCGGTCACCCCGTCACGGTAGGCGTCCGGTCACCGGGCCACGACGCATGACGCTGCTCCGGTGCCACGGCCCGCCGCCACCCAGCTGCCCGCCGACGAACCGGCCCTGTGGGGGCCTGGGCCTCCAGCGACGCAGCACCCGCCTGAGGCCGGACATGCTGACCGGGGTGCGCGACGACCTGCTGTGCTGGTCACGACCTGGACCGCCCACGGGGACGGTCCTCAGCGCGCCGCAGTACCTGCCGCTGGGGCTAGTGGCCCCGATCGAGACCCTCGTCAAGCAGTGCTGCGGCGCGAGCGGGCCGCGACCGGGTGTCCCTGCGGCGATGTGTCGCCCGCACCGAGCAGGAGCAGACTCGAACGGTGACCTCCTCCACCAAGTCCTCCGCCCCGGACCCCGCCGCACGCACCGACGACGACGCCACCACCGAGGAGAAGGACAAGGCCCTCGACCGGACCATCGTCGAGGGCACGCCCCGGTTGCACCGGTCGTGGTACGACCTGCTGGCCACGGGGGTGGTGGCCGGCATCGAGGTGGGGATCGGCGTGCTGGCGCTGTTCCTCGTCGAGGACGCCACCGGCAGCCGGCTGCTGGGCGCGCTCGCGTTCTCCATCGCCTTCATCGCCCTGCGGCTGGGCCACAGCGAGCTGTTCACCGAGGGCTTCCACATCCCCGTCATGGTGGTGGCCGCCAAGGAGGCCACCGTGGTGCAGCTGCTGCGTCTGTGGGGCGGCACCCTGGTCGGCAACCTGGCCGGCGGGTTCCTGGTCGCCTGGCTCATCGCGACCGGCCTGCCGGACCTGGGCGAGGTGGCCGGGACCGCGGCCCGCGAGTTCACCGAGGCGCCGTTCGACCTGCGGACGTTCTGCCTCGCGGTGCTGGCCGGGGCCGCGATCACCTTGCTGACCCGGATGCAGAGCGGCACCGAGAGCGACGTCGCCAAGATCATCGCGGCGGTCGGCATCGCGTTCGTCATCGTCGGCGGCGGCCTGTTCCACTCGATCCTCGACTCCATCATCGTGTTCGTCGCCTACCACCACGGCGAGCCGGGGGTGGGGTTCGGGGAGTGGTTCCCGTTCTTCGCCTGGGCCGTGCTCGGCAACATGGTGGGCGGCCTGCTGCTGACCACCATGCTGCGCATGGTGCGCAGCCAGGAACGCCTCGCCCAGTGGCGGGACTCCAACAGCTGACGGTCCCGGGTGCCGTCCCCGAGCAGGACGAGAAGCAGGACCCGCACGACCGCACCCGGCGTCGGGGCCCGGACGCACGACGGCACCCTGCGTCGGGTGGACCGATGCAGGGTGCCGTCGTGTCGGGGCGGGGGGCGGTTCAGGTGGTGCGGGCGACCGGGACGTCGTCGGTCATCGTGACCTTGCGACGCTTGGCCACCACGACCGCGATGACGATGATCGCGAACGAGACCCCGGCGATCGTGTACCGGAGGGTGTCGTCCTGGGTGTCGCCGAAGCTCAGCGCGACGACGGCGGGCGCGATGAGGACCGCCACCAGGTTCATCACCTTGAGCAGGGGGTTGATGGCCGGGCCGGCGGTGTCCTTGAACGGGTCGCCGACCGTGTCACCGATGATCGTGGCCTCGTGGGCCAGGGAGCCCTTGCCGCCGTGGGCGCCGTCCTCGACCAGCTTCTTGGCGTTGTCCCAGGAGCCGCCGGAGTTGGCCAGGAACACGGCCATCAGGGCGCCGGTGCCGATGGCCCCGGCCAGGTACCCGGCCAGCGGGCCGACCCCGAGGCCGAAGCCGACCGCGATCGGGGCGAACGCGGCGAGCAGCCCCGGGGTCGCCAGCTCACGGAGCGAGTCCCGGGTGACGATGTCGACGACCCTGCCGTACTCCGGGCGCGTGGTGCCCTCCAGGATCCCGGGGATGTCCCGGAACTGGCGGCGCACCTCGAACACGACCGCACCGGCCGCGCGCCCGACGGCGTTGATGGCCAGGCCCGAGAACAGGAACACGACCGCCCCGCCCAGCAGGACGCCGACCAGGGTGGCGGGGCTGACGATGCCGTAGTCCACCGTGTCCACGGCCTCGCCCGCCTCGATCAGGGCCGAGCGGATGGCGTCGGTGTAGGACCCGAACAGCGCGGTCGCGGCCAGGACGGCCGTGGCGATGGCGATGCCCTTGGTGATGGCCTTGGTCGTGTTGCCGACGGCGTCCAGGTCGGTGAGGATCCGCGCGCCGGCCTCGTCGACGTCCCCGGACATCTCGGCGATGCCCTGCGCGTTGTCGCTCACCGGACCGAAGGTGTCCATCGCCACGATGACGCCGACCGTGGTCAGCAGCCCGCAGCCGGCCAGGGCGATCAGGAACAGCGACAGGATGACCGAGCCGTCGCCCAGCAGGAACAGCCCGAACACCGCGGCCGCGAGCACGCCGACGGTGTAGACGGCGGACTCCAGGCCCAGCCCGATGCCGGACAGGATGACGGTGGCGGGCCCGGTCAGCGAGGTCTCGGCGACGTTGGCGGTCGGGGGCTTCTTGGTGTCGGTGAAGTACCCCGTCAGCCACAGGATGGCCCCGGCGAGCAGGATTCCGACCAGCACGGCGACGGAGGCGACGAAGCGGGGGTCGCCCGGCAGGGACAGGATGTCCTCGTCGGAGACCTGCGTGAAGTCCGCGAACGTGGACGGCAGGTACAGGTACGCGGCCCCGGCGGACAGCACGGCGGAGATGATCGCGGACAGGTAGAACCCGCGGTTGATGGCCGTCAGCCCGGACTCGCCGGCACGGGGCTTGATCAGGTAGACGCCCAGGACGGCGGTCAGCGCGCCCAGGGCCGGGACGATGAGCGGGAACACGAGCCCGGCCTCGCCGAAGGCGGCCTTGCCCAGGATGAGCGCCGCGACGAGCACGACGGCGTAGGACTCGAACAGGTCGGCCGCCATGCCGGCGCAGTCACCCACGTTGTCGCCGACGTTGTCGGCGATCGTCGCGGCGTTGCGGGGGTCGTCCTCGGGGATGTTCTGCTCGACCTTGCCCACCAGGTCGGCGCCGACGTCGGCCCCCTTGGTGAAGATGCCGCCGCCGACGCGCATGAACATGGCGAGCAGGGCGGCGCCGAAGCCGAAGCCCTCGAGCACGGTCGGGGCGTCGGAGCGGTAGAGCAGGACCACCGCGGCGGCACCGAACAGGCCCAGCCCGACCGTGGCCATGCCGACGGTCCCACCGGTCCGGATGGCGATCCTCATGCCCACGTCGCGGCCGTCCGGCTCACGGGCGGCCGCGGCCACGCGCAGGTTCGCGCGGGTGGCCAGCCACATCCCCAGGTAACCGATCCCGGCGGAGAACCCGGCCCCGAACACGAAGGCGACGCTGCGCCCGATCCTGATGTCCAGGTCACCGGGGAGCAGGAACAGCAGGGCGAACACCAGGACGACGAAGATCGCCAGCGTCCGGAACTGCCGCCGCAGGTACGCCGAGGCGCCCTCCTGGATGGCCGTGGCGATGACCTGCATCGCACTGGTCCCCTCACCGGCGGCCAGCACCTCCCGGCGGAACATCCAGGCGATGCCCATGGACCCGACGGCGACGGCGGCGACCAGGGCGACGATGAACGTCGACCCCGCGCCGAAGTCCACTGCCTCCCCGGTCGTGGCCGCCGCGAGTACGTGCTGATGCATAGGGAGGTCCTCCTCGAGCCGAAGCATGGACAGACCCAGGAGCGGACCGGTCCCCATCGTCACCGACCCCGTCGTCGCGGTCGTCATCGATGCGGTCCGCACACGGCGGGTGAGGGCTCGGAGTCTAGGGGGTCGGTCACACAGGGACACCAGGCCTGAGCCCGGTGTGTGTGCTGCGTCACGTCAGGGGACGTCGCTCCACGTCAGGACGGTGGTGTCGCCCTCGATCGTCACGTGGTCGGCCAGGCCTCGCAGCAGCGCCAGGGCCAGCCCGTCGGCGGCACCGGGGTCCACGGTCACCGCCTCCTCGCTCCCACCCACGGGCGAGAGCCCCCCGCCGACCCGGACGACGAACTCGCCGGTGCCGTCCTCGCCGGGGCCGAGCACCAGCTCGACCACGTGGTCGGTCACGGTGTGCATGGCCCAGGTGACGGCCTCGCCGACGGCGATGCGGACCTCGTCCACCCGGTCCTCCGGCAGGCCCTCGCGCCGGGCCACGGCCGCCGCGACCAGGCGGGCCGTCCGGACGTTCTCGGGCGAGCCGCCGACCCGCAGGACGACGTCGTCGGCGCCCGGGAAGACGCTCACGACCGGCTCACGCGCTGCTCATCGGAGGACCTGCGGGGCGTCGCTCACGCGGGGCCGCTGCCGGCGAGCGCGTCCTCGATGCTCGGGTGGATGGTGAACACCTTGGTGAGACCGGTGATCCGGAACACCTTGAGGATCTTCTCGCTCGCGCAGACGAGCTCCAGGTCCCCGTCCATGGTGCGGACCCGCTTGAGGCCCCCCACCAGGACACCGAGTCCGGTGGAGTCCAGGAACTCGGTGCCGGACATGTCGACGACCAGGTGACGAGCGCCCGCCGCGACGGCGTCGTTGAGCGCGCTGCGCAGCTGCGGGGCGGTGTAGACGTCGATCTCGCCGCCGACCTCGACGACCGTGCGGTCGCCCTCCGGGCGCGTGGCCAGGGTCAGGTCCACGGGTACCTCCTCATTCGCCGGGGGGGTCTCCCGGCTCGACTGATCCGCCGACAGTCAAGCATCAGACAGGCCCCGGCGTCCTCTCCACGCGAGCCGGCGGCCCATGTGTCGCCCCGTCGGGGCAGTCTGGAGGGGTGGACACGACCGCGACGACGACCCGCCTGCCCGCAGCGGCGGCCGCCCTCGTCGCCATGCCCGCCGCCGCGTCGCGGCTGCGGGGCGTCCGCACCCGGGCGCCCCGGGCCGCCGCGACCGCCCCCCTGCCGGGATGGGTCCACCCGGCGCTGGTGCGGGCCCTGGCCGAGACCGGCATCGAGGAGCTGTGGTCGCACCAGCTCGAGGCGGCCGAGGCGGCCCGCGCGGGTCGCCACGTGGTGGTGTCCACCGGGACGGCGTCCGGCAAGACGCTGGCCTACCTGCTGCCCGCCGCGACCGCCGCCCTGGAGGGCGGACCGGACGGTGGGGCGCGGACGTCGCCGACGACCCTCTATCTGTCGCCCACCAAAGCGCTGGCCGCGGACCAGGAGCGGCGCCTCGCCGAGCTCGCCGTGCCCGGGCTGCGAACCGGCACCGTCGACGGTGACGCCACGTCCGAGCAGCGGACCTGGGTGCGCGACCACGCCCACCTCGTGCTGTCCAACCCGGACCTGCTGGCCCACACCCTGCTGCCGGACCACGCCCGCTGGGGCCGGCTGCTGCGACGCCTGTCCTACGTGGTCGTCGACGAGTGCCACGTGTACCGCGGGGTGTTCGGGGCCCACGTCGGCGCGGTGCTGCGACGGCTGCGACGGGTCGCCGCGGCCTACGGCGCGTCCCCGACGTTCGTGCTGTGCAGCGCCACCATCGCCGAGCCGGCCCGGACCGCGTCCCGCCTGACCGGGCTGCCGGTGCACGCCGTCGAGCGCGACGGGTCACCCGACCCCGGCGCGACCCTGCTGCTGTGGGACCCCGTGGTCGACGAGCCCGTGGTCGACGAGCCCGGGGTCGTCGCGGAGGGGGTCGTCGCGGAGGGGGGTCCGGTGGCGCCGCGGGCCGGGGCGCGCGCCGCAGCGTCGGGCGCGAGGCCGTACGGAGCCCCCGAGGCCGCCCCCGGTGGCGGGCCGGGGCGGGCCCGCCGTCGCGGGGTCGTGGCGGAGTCGGCCGACCTGGTGGCCGAGCTGGTGACCCGGCGGGTGACCACGGTGGCGTTCGTACCGTCGCGGCGGGCCACCGAGACCGTGGCCGGGCGCACCCGGGACGCGCTCGTCTCCCGGCACGGGCCCGACGTCGGGGGGCGGCTCGCCCAGGCCGTGGTGCCCTACCGCGGTGGTCACCTGCCCGAGGAGCGGCGGGCCACCGAGCGGGCGCTGCGCGAGGGCGACCTGCTGGCGGTGGCGGCCACCTCGGCGCTGGAGCTCGGCGTCGACGTGGCCGGCCTGGACGCCGTGGTGATGGCGGGCTGGCCGGGCTCGGTCGCGTCGTTGCGCCAGCGGGCCGGCCGGGCCGGGCGCGGGGACCTGCCCGGTACCGCGGTCCTCATCGCCCGGGACGACCCGCTGGACGCGTACGTCCTCGCGCACCCGGCGCAGGTGCTGGACGCCCCGGTGGAGGCCGTGGTCAGCGACACCGACAACCCCTACGTGCTGCTGCCCCACCTCGCGGCGGCCGCCGCGGAGCTGCCGCTGACGGAGGCCGACCTGCCCGCGTTCGGCTCCGGCGCCCGCGACGTCGTCGACGTGCTCGTCGAACGGGGCGACCTGCGACGTCGACCCGGGGGCTGGTTCTGGGCCCGGCCGGACCGGCCCCGCGTCGACCTGCGGGGCAGCGGCCGCGGCCAGGTCCAGCTCGTCGAGGACGCCACCGGGCGGGTGCTGGGCACGGTCGAGGCCGCTCGCGCCGAGCAGGTGGTGCACCCGGGCGCGGTCTACCAGCACCTGCTGCGCAGCTACGTGGTGCTCGAGCTGGACCTCGAGGCCGGGGTGGCCCTGCTCCGCGCGGGAGACCCCGGGTGGTCCACCTACCCGCGGACCGTGACCCGGACCAGGCTCGTGCAGACGGACCACGAGCGCCGGCTGGGGCGGGGACGGCTGCAGCACGGCGCCCTCGACGTCGTCTCGCGGACCACCGGCTTCGTCCGGGTGGACAACGCCACCGGGGCCGCGCTCGGCCACGAGGACCTGGACCTGCCCGAACGCTCCTTCCGGACCCGGGGCACGTGGTGGGCCCCGGACGCCGACGCGGCCGCCGCCCTCGTGGCGGACCCGCTGCGCGCGCTGGGTGCGCTGCACGCCGCCGAGCACGCCGCGGTCGCCCTGGTGCCCCTGGTCGCCACCTGCGACACGTTCGACGTGGCCGGGTCGCACGAGGTCCACCACCCGGACGCGGGTGGTCCCCTGCTGCTGGTCCACGACACCTGGCCCGGTGGCGCCGGGTACGCCGAGCGGGTCTACGAGACGGCCGAGGTGTGGGCGCGGGCGGCCCTCGAGGCCGTGTCCGGCTGCCCTTGCCTGTCCGGTTGCCCGGCCTGCGTGGTGCGCGGCGGGTGCGGGTCGGGCAACCAGCCCCTGGACAAGTCCGGCGCCGTGGACCTGCTCGGGCTCGCGGCGGGGTGACCCGCGCGCCACGGCGACTCCCAGGGTCCGGGTCGCTAGCGTGCTCGGGACAGGTCGGACAGGCGTCAGCTCACCGAGCACCCGCCCTGCGCAGTGGAGGAGCTCGACATGATCGTCATCGGAATCATCCTGGTCCTGCTGGGGCTCGTCCTCGGCGCGTTCGTCGTCGGCGGCTCGCTGCCGGGCGACACCGGCACCGACGTGTCCTTCAGCCTCTTCGGGCTGACGGTCGAGACGTCGGTGGTCGTGGTCTTCGCCCTGGGTGCGCTCACGCTGCTGCTGCTCGAGCTGGGCGTCATCGCGCTGCGCTCGGGGGCCCGCAAGTCCTCCAAGCGCCGCGCCGAGCTGCAGCGGCTCCGTCGGGTCGAGGCCGAGGTGCAGTCCCGCCAGGCCGCCGAGTCGCAGCGCAACGCCACCCCCGCGTCCGCCGCCCCCTCGGCCGCCCCGGCCCCGTTCGCCCGCCGCGACCCCGACTCGTCCCCCCGCCCGGGCAGCGCCTCCCCGGCCGGCTCGTCGGCTCCCTCGGGCCAGTCGACCTCCTCGGGCCCGTCGACCTCGACCAGCCAGTCCGCTCCCGCCGGCTCCTCGGCGGACCGCTCGGACCTCTCCAGCGCGCAGGGCGACCAGTCGCACCCGACCGCACCGGCCTCGACCCGGCCCCCCGAGGACGCCAGCAGCACCAGCACCCTCGGTGACACCGGCTCCCAGCCCCGCACCGACGGGCCGAGCAGCACCGACCGCCCCTGAACCGGCACCCCTCAGCCACCACCCCTGAACCGGCACCCCTCAGCCGGAGGAGACCGGTCCGGCCCGCGCCCGCCCCTCGACGGATGCGCTCAGGCCGAGCACCTGCACCGGGGCGACGACCCTGACCGTGATGTCCGGCCCCACCGCGAGGCACTCGACGACCTGCGGCGGTCCGGCCCCACCACTGCCGGCCCCACCACTGCCGGCCCCGGCACCACCGGCCCCGGCGGCGACCTGCGCGGCCGCGGCGCAGGCCAGGTCCACCGGGTCACCCCGCGCCAGGTGGGCGGCCGCGGCCAACGCGGCCAGGTCGGCCGCCGCGTCCACCCGCGCCCTGACCACCGCGACCTGACCGACGCCGCCCACCGCGGCACACCCCAGCACCATCCCGGCCAGGGCCGTCGCCGTGAGCGTCACCCCGCTCACGCCACCGGCTCCGGCCAGGCTGCGACCCGGCACGTCACGGGGACCCCCCACGACGACCCGCTGGTCCAGGAGGGCACGAACGCCGGGACGACGTCGAGGCTGACGGACACCTGCACCAGGCCGGGGCCCGACGAACCGGTCGGCGCCGCCCTCGTCCCGACGTCCACCCGCGCCGGTCGGTCGAGGACCCCGCGTGCGTGACCGACCGCCACCTCGGCGGGTTCCCCCGCGCTGACCGCCCGCGCCGCTGCCCGCGCCCCGTCCACGCAGGCCACCCCGGCCCTGGCCACCGACCCGGCGAGGAGGACCACGGCCAGGGCGAGCAGGACCACCGGGAACGTGACCGCGACCTCGGCGGTCACGCTCCCGGCGTCGCCCCGCAGGACCCGCGTGCGACGGTCAGACCGTCGAGAGCGCACGCCTGACCAGCTCGAGCAACAGCTCCTGCACCTCACCGCTGCGCAGGACCGCGAACAGCAGCCCGGCGAACCCGACCGCGGCGAGCGTGGCCACCGCGTACTCCGCGGTCGCCATGCCCAGGTCGCCACCGACGCCGCCTCCCGGTCCCGACCGGGCCGGCGGGCCTGCCTCCCCCTGTGGTCCGGGCACCGGCGCTCCCGGGTCCCGGTGCCCCCCGACGCCCGCACCGGCCGTCGTCTGCTCGTCCTCGTCCATGTGACTCCCCTCGTCCCCGCGTCCGCGGTGGGCCCGCCCGGGCCCGACGTCCACGCTGCCGGTGGACCAGGAGGGCGCGGGGGCCGGACGCGACCGGCGGTGGACGACGGGACCCGTCGCCGGCTGTGGACACACGGCCGGACCGGTCATGACAGCCCGGTGCCCAGCAGCTGGACGACGACGGGCGAGACGCCCAGCAGCAGGAACCCGGGCAGGGCGGCCAGCCCGAGCGGCAGCACGAGCAGGGCGGCCAGGCGAGCCGTCGCCGTCGCCGTCCGCTGCTCCTGGGCACGTCGCACCTCGTCCGCGGCCAGCTGCAGGGGCCGCCCGGCCGGTGCCCCGGTGCGCAGCGAGAACTCCACGGCGTCCAGCAGCGGCAGCAGCGTGTCGTCGACCACCACCAGCCGCAGGTCCCCGGTGTCCAGCCCGACCGCGCACCGTCGCAGCCCCTCTCCCAGGCCCCGGGGGTCGGCCCCCGGCACTGCGGCCAGGGCGTGGGCCACCTGAGCCAGCGCCGTCGACGTCGCCGCCCCGGAATCCAGCGCGGCGGCCACGAGGTCGCACACCACGGCCTCGTCCACCCCGTCGGGCGAGGCCACCGCCGTCGCCCGACGGACGAGGCGGGACGACCACCACCAGGACAGCGCCAGCAGCGCGACCCCCAGGACACCGCAGACCCGACCCCACGGGGTGCCCAGCAGCACGGCCGCCGCGTCCACGCCCAGCAGGCCGGCCACGACCGGCCCCGCCAGGGGCAGACCACCCACGATCCGCGCCGACATGGCCGGCCCCGCCACCGCACTGGCCCGGCGCCCGTCGGCGGCCACCGTCTCCCGGACCGAGCCGGCGCAGCGCCGGAGCACGTCGGCGGCCGGCGCACCGAGCCGCTCGACGACGTGGAACGCCACCAGCACCGCGTTTCGACCGGCCCGGGCTCGCGGCGCCACGGGCTGCCCACCCCGCAGGACGACGGCCCCGGACTCCTCGACCGCGGCCCGCCACGACAGCCCCGCGTGCAGGCAGACGGCCAGCCGCTCCGCGACCCGGACAAGCTCGTCGACCTCCAGCCGGCGCGCCGCCGGGGTCACAGGCCCGGTGCGACGACCGCTCATGCGGCCGGGGTGCGCGCCAGGTGCCGGGCGGAGGCCCCCTGACGCCCCTCCGCGTCGACCACCATCACCAGCCGCGGCAGCCCACCGACCGTGCCACCCCGGGCACCTCCGCTGCTGCCCCCGCCGCCCGTGCTGCTGCCCGCGCCGCCCGTGCTGCTGCCCGGGCTGCCTCGCCTGCTGCCCGCGCTCATGTCGTCGTCGTCTGCCGCCCAGGTCCACACCCCCTGCACCCGACGGCGCCCGTCCGCACCGCGGGCCACCGGCACGACGACGTCCACGGCCGCCCGCAGCTGCAGCAGCGCCGTCGCCGGGTCGATGCCCGCCGAGCCCGCGAGCGCCACCACGCGCACCGGGACGTCCTCCGGGTGGGCGGCGTGCAGCGTCGCCGCTCCCGCGTGCCCGGCCCCCATCGCCAGCAGCAGCTCCCTGACCTCGGCGCCGCGGCACTCACCCACGACGAGGCGGTCCGGCCGCATCCTCAGGGCCTGACGGACCAGCACGTCGAGGCCCACGGCCCCGGCGCCCTCGACGTTGCCCGGGCGGGCCTCCAGCGACACCACGTGCGGGTGGGCGGGCGACAGCTCGGTCGCGTCCTCGACCACGACCAAGCGCTCGTGGGCCGGGACGCAGGACAGCAGGGCGCCCAGCAGGGTCGTCTTCCCCGCCCCGGTGGCACCGGTGACGAGCAGCCCGCGACGCGAGACGACCACGTCGGACACCACCCGCGCCAGACCCGGCGACACCGACCCCCGGGCCACCAGGTCGGCCAGGCCGAGGGCGGTCGCGGGCGGTACGCGAAGGCTGATGTGGGTCCCGGAACGGCACAGCGCCGGCAGCACGGCGTGCAGCCGGGTGCCGCCGGGCAGCCGCGCGTCCACCCAGGGCGAGGCGTCGTCCAGCCGCCGCCCGCCCGCGGCCGCCAACCGGACCGCCAGCGCCCGCACCTGCTCCTCGGTGTCCAACCCGGGCACCGTCGCGCGGCGCAACCCGTCCGCACCGTCGACCCACACCCGCCCCGCCCCGTTGACCAGCACGTCGGTGACCCCCTCGCGAGCCAGCAGCGGCCCCAGGACGCCGGCCTCGCTCGCGTCGGCGCCCGGCTCAAGCGACCGCACGCCCACCACCGGGGAGGTGGTGCTCGACCCACCCGGCGGCCCAGCGCCGCAGCGGGCTCCGCGCGCCGACCGCGAACGGCTCGCCCCGTTCCAGGGCGGCCGCCAGCCCGGGTTCGGCCCGGCACACGTCCACCCGGTCCAGCGCGGCGGCAGGTCCCCGACCCGCCTCCACGGCCGCGGCGGCGTCGGCCGGACGGAGCCCGCCCGGGGCCGGCCCCCGGAGCAGCAGGTGCGTCGACGGCACCCCCGGCCACCCGGCGAGCACCGCGGGTGCGGCCGCCACCGCGCGGACCTCGGTCGGGCAGACGCACAGCAGGACGTCGGCGGCGACCGCCATCGACTGCGCGGCCTCGTCCCCGGCGCGGGGCAGGTCGACCACCACCAGGTCGTGCTCGTCGACCCCCGAGCGCACGACGGCGCGCGCCGCCGCCTGGTCCACGGCGACGGCGGCACGGCCGTGGGACAGCACCGCCACCCCGTCGGCCACCGGCAGGGCCGCGACCAGCCCGCCCGCGGGCAGCGGTGCAACGACGTCATGCAGGTCCGACCACCTCGGGCCGGGCAGGTCCTCGGCACCCAGCGCCAGGTCGATCCCTCCGCCGAGCGGGTCCGCGTCGACCAGCAGGACCCGGTACCCGGCTGTGGCCCCGGCGCTCGCCAGGGCGACCGCGGCACTGGTCGCCCCCGCACCACCCCGGGCGCCGACGACCGCCACGCACCACCCGGTGGGTCGGCACGCCCGACGCACCGCGTCGACCAGCCACTCCCGGGCCAGGGGCAGCACGACGACCTGCCCGGCGCCCACCGCGACCGCGGCCCGCCAGATGTCCGGGCCGGGTTCGTCGTCGACGCCTCGCGGGTCGTGGTGGACCAGCACCACGTCGTCCCGTCGCGGCAGGTCGCGGACCAGGTCCGGCTCGCCCGCCGGCACCAGCACGGCCGCGGCGCCCGTCCAGGCCATGAGGGTCGGGCGACCCGTCACCGAGTCGGTCCGCACCCCCGCCTCGGCGCAGGCCGAGGCCAGCAGGGCACGGAGGTCGGGGTCGTCGCCCAGGCAGAGCACCGCCCCGGACCGTGCACCCCCGGACGCCTGTCGCTGCTTCATGCCGCTCCCGCCCGGCCCGACCACCGGACCCGGCACCCATCGAGCCAGCGACGGTGGTCCCCCGGCCTCGCGGAGGGGCTGGGCTGTGGACCGGGCGGGGTCACCGGTGGTTGTGGACACACCAGCCCAGGGGGGCGAGCGCCGCGGGCGGGTCGCCGGACGACCACCAGGAGAAATAGGGGCGGCCCCTGCCGGGGGGACGCAGGGGCCGCCGGACTCGGATCGCCGGGGGGGACGAAACCGAGTCCACAGGGCTGGGGGAAGCCCTACGGAGAAGTGTGGCGGTATTCCGGCGTTCAAGCAACTCGTCCGGGGACAAAGCCCCGAACGGATCCCGCGGGCAGCCCGTGACCGCGCTCCGTAGGGTGGGGCCATGCCCCCGGAGACGTCCGACGAGCCGAGAGTCGCGGCGTTCTTCGACCTCGACAAGACCATCATGGCGGCCTCGAGCACCTTCGCCCTGGGGCGCGGGCTGCGCCGCCGGGGGATGCTGCCGCCGCACACCGCCGCCCGCAGCGTCTACGCCCACGCGTCCTACATGCTGCGCGGCGCCGACCACGTGCAGATGGAACGCATGAAGGAGCTGTTGAGCGACCTGGTCGCCGGCTGGGACGTCGAGGTGGTCGGCGAGGTCGTGGCCGAGGCCCTGGAGGAGGTGCTGGTCCCGCTCGTCTACCCGGAGGCCGCCGAGCTGATCCGCTGGCACAAGCAGTTCGACCGCCCCGTCGTCATCGTGTCCTCGGCGGCGCTGGAGGTGGTGCGTCCCATCGGCGAACGGCTGGGCGTCGACCACGTGATCGGCACCAGCATGGAGATCGTCGACGGCCGGTACACGGGTGTCATCGACTACTACGCCTACGGGGCGCACAAGGCCGACTCGGTGCGCGCCCTGGCTCAGCAGCACGGGTTCGACCTCGAGGGGTCCTACGCCTACAGCGACTCCGCGACGGACCTGCCGATGCTGACGGCGGTGGGCCGGCCGCACGCGGTCAACCCGGACCGGCAGCTGGTCGCGCACGCCGAGATGCACGGCTGGCCGATCCTGCACTTCGCGCCGCCGCCGGCCGCGGGACGCAACCTGAACGCCGTCCCGGTGCCGTCGGCGACCACCGTCGGGGCCGTGGGTGCGGTCGGCGCCGTCGGTGCCGTCGGCATGGGCCTGTACCTGGCCCACCGCCGCCGGGCCCCGCGCCGCTGAACCCGCGCGCAGGACCGCCCGCCGCTGATCAGGCCAGACGGCCGGCCAGGACCTCGTCGGCCACCTGGCGCCCGTGGTCGGCCCCCACCACGACCGCGCGTCCCCACCACAGCACCCAGGCCTCGACGCCCTCGACGGTGCCGCTGCTCCAGCCGGACAGCGCCTCGAGCCGTCCGGGTGCGTCGAGGAGGGCGAACCGCTCGGGGACGGTGACCCCGGACGGGTCCAGGCCGGTGGCGACGACCACGGTCCGGGCCAGCGCGCGGGCGACCACGCCGGCCCCGGGCAGGAACGCGTCGGTGGTGGTGCACTCGGCGTCGGCGACGGCCGCCAGGACCAGGCCGGGAGCCTTCGTCGCATCGGTCGTCAGCAGCCTGACCAGGGCGTCGACCCGTCCCGCCGCGTCCGGACGGGGCCGTCCGAGGGTGTCGGAGGTGCTGTCGGGCCCCGCCCCCGGGCCGGCCCCTGCGCGCAGCCGGACCAGGTCGGCCGCGGCCAGGGTGTGCAACCGGGCCAGCACCTGCGCCGGGGCGCGGGACAGGCCGCGCGCCAGGTCGTACGTGTCGAGGGTGGCCCGCAGCGAGCCTCGGACGACCGCGTCGACGGCGTCCCGCGCCGGTGACCCGACGCCCGCCGCGGCCGCCGCGCCGGCTCCGACCGCCGACCCGACCTCGCGGACGGCCGGACCACCCGCGGTCGCCGGACCGACCATCGCCCGCACCTGGCCCAGGGGGAGCCGGACCCCCTCGACCTCGGCCGACGCGGCTGCCGCCCGCACGCAGGCCTCGGTGCGGACCTCCGCCGTCCGCCGACGCAGCGCGGGGTGCCAGCGCAGGGCACCGCAGGCCTCCCGGGCCTGCTCGACGGCGGCCACCACCGCGGGTCGGGAGGACAGGGCGGCTAGCGGGTCGGCGGGCGCGGGCACCGGCCGAGACTAGGTCCGTCCCACGGCAGGCACGCACACCGGGTTCGACCGTCTGTTCGACTCGGACGATCGAACGAGAACGAGGACGCTCGCTCCACGCCCGCTCCCCGGGCCCTGCTCAAGCGGACCCGGCGTCGGCCCGCAGCGCCCGGGGCGCCCGAGGCGGCAGGGCCCTGGCCACCGGCGGCCGGGCGGTCACGGGGCGCGGCGCACGCCACTGGCCCCGGGCGACGAGCACCTCGCGCAGCAGGTCCGGACGGTCGGTGATGACCCCGCGCACCCCGATGTCCAGGAGCTGGTGCATCCGGGCCGGCTCGTCGACCGTCCACGCCATCACGTGCAGGCCGAGCTCGTCGGCCCGGGCGACCACCCCGGCCGTCAGCACCCCCGCCCCGAGGAGCCGGTCGGGCACGTGCGCCCACCGGGCGTGCGCCGGGCGGCGGGCGAGACCGGGCGCGGGGGCCCCCAGGCGCGCCGCGGCGATCAGCTGCACCAGGGTGCGCCAGCCCAGCGCCGTCGTCAGGCCCGGCTCGGCGTCGGCCGCCGCGGTCAGCAGCCGGTCCGGCGCCCCGGCCAGGCACACCCGTTCGGCGGCCCCGGCCCGACGGACGTCGGTGAGCAGCCCGGGCACGACGGCAGGGTCCTTGAGGTCGACCGCCAGCCGGGCGTCCGGGAACGCGTCGAGGACGTCGACCGGACGGACCAGCCGGTCACCGGCGGGCGTGCGCAGCGACCGGAGCCGGTCCCAGGTCAGGTCGGCGACCGCCGCGTCCAGGCCGAACAGCCGCTGCAGGGTCCGGTCGTGGTGGAGCACGGCCACGCCGTCGGCGGAGACCCGGACGTCGGTCTCCAGCCACCTCACCCCCAGCCCGTACGCGTGGCTGAAGGCCGTCAGGGTGTTCTCGGGATGCAGGCCGGCCCCACCGCGGTGCGCGACCGCCAGAGGACCCCCGTCGGTGTACCGCACCGGGTTCACGGCCTCATCGTGCGGGCTGCGGCGGCCGGCCCGGCCTCAGCCGGCCGGACTTCGTCGAGTGGTCATACGAAGTTCATCCACCGGCCACCGCAGCTCAGAGCCGGTCGACGACCTTGTCCGCCGCGACGGCGTAGCGCTCCCGCACCTGCGGGGTCGCCTCCGCGGTGACGGTCTGCTCGCCCTGCAGCCGCCAGGCCGGCGGCTCCGCGCCGCCGGACAGCACCCATGCGGCCTGCCGGGCCGCACCGTCGGCGACGTACTCCGACGGCGGCGGGACCACGACCGGGCACCCCAGCACGGCCGGGGCGATGGCGTGCGTGGCCGGTGACGCCGCGGCGCCCCCGACCAGGACGACCCGACGGACGTCGACGCCCTGCTCGACCAAGGCGTCGATACCGGCCGCGAGGCCGCAGAACAGCCCCTCGAACGCCGCCCGGGCCAGGTGGGCGGGGGTGGTGCTGGTCAGCGTGAGCCCGTGCAGCGATCCCGTCGCGTCGGGCAGGTTGGGGGTGCGCTCACCCTCGAGGTAGGGCACGAGCACCAGGCCGTCGGCGCCGGCCGGGGCCTGCAGCGCCAGCCGGGCCAACCCGTCGTGGTCGACGCCCAGCAACCGGGCCGTGGCGTCGAGCACCCGGGCGGCGTTCAGGGTGCAGACCAGCGGCAGGAACCGGCCGGTGGCGTCGGCGAAACCCGCGACGACACCCGAGGGGTCGTTGGCCGCGACGTCGCTGATGCCGGACACGACCCCGGAGGTGCCGATCGACACCACGACGTCACCGGGCCCCGCCCCGACGCCCAGCGCCGCGGCCGCGTTGTCGCCGCTGCCGGGTCCGAGCAGCGCACCGGGGCGGACCAGGTCCACCCCGACGGCCCCGCCGGACTCGGCCGGGCCGAGCACCCGCGGCAGCCTCGCGTCGTGACCGAGACCGGCCTCCAGCAGGTCGCGGCGGTACTCACCCGTCGCGGCCGAGAAGTACCCGGTGCCGGAGGCGTCGCCCCGGTCGGTGACCAGGGCGTCCAGTCCGACGGACCCGCCCTCGCCCCCACCGGCCAGGCGCCAGGTCAGCCAGTCGTGCGGCAGGCAGACCGCCGCCACCTGCGCGGCGACGTCGGGCTCGGCGTCCCGCAGCCAGCGCAGCTTGGCCACCGTGAACGAGGCGACCGGGACCACGCCGACGTCGTCGGCCCAGGCCTGCGCCCCGCGCTCACGGACCAGGTCGGCGGCCGCGGCGGCGGAACGGGTGTCGTTCCACAGCAGGGCCGGGCGCAGCACCTGCCCGTCCGCGCCGAGGGCGACCAGGCCGTGCTGCTGCCCACCGACCGACACCGCGTCGACGTCGTCCAGGCCGCCCGCGTCGGCGACGGCCGCCTGCAGGGCGTCCCACCAGCGGTCGGGGTGGACCTCGGTGCCGTCGGGGTGCGGCGCGCGACCGGTGCGCACGAGCGCACCGGTCGCGGCGTCGCGGACGACGACCTTGCAGGACTGCGTCGAGGAGTCGACGCCCGCGACGAGAGCCATGACCGCGATCAGCCCCGAGCGCCCATGAGGTGCTCGATGGCCAGCTGGTCCAGGCGGCCGTAGTGCTTGCCGCGGTCGGCCGCCGCCTCGACGTCGAAGTCCTCGAACGACGCGCGGTCGTCGAGCAGGTCCTGCCAGGTCTCGCCGTCGGCGAGGGCCGGCTCGGCGAGCTCGAGCGCACCGACGGCCTCCTGGGCCGCCTTGACGTCGGGGTCGGCGCGGTAGGCCGCGGCCCGCTCCTTGAGGATCAGGTAGGTCGCCATGTTGGCCGAGGCGGAGTCCCACACGTCGGCCGCGCTCTCGGTGCGGAACGGCTTGTAGTCGAAGTGGCGCGGGCCGGTGTAGGCCGGGCCGCCGTCGGCGCCGCCGAACTCGAGCAGGTCGACGAGGAAGAACGCGTTGATCAGGTCGCCGTGACCGAACACCAGGTCCTGGTCGAACATCGGGCCGTGCTGGCCGTTGAGGTCGATGTGGAAGAGCTTGTCCTGCCACAGCGCCTGGGCGATGCCGTGGACGAAGTTCAGCCCGGCCATCTGCTCGTGACCGGTCTCGGGGTTCAGACCGACCATCTCCGGACGCTCGAGCATCTGGATGAAGCCCAGGGCGTGACCGATCGTCGGCAGCAGGATGTTGCCGCGGGGCTCGTTGGGCTTGGGCTCGATGGCCAGCCGCAGGCCGTAGCCCTTGTCGGTGACGTACTCGCAGAGCAGGTCGACGCCCTCCTTGTAGCGCTGCAGCGCCACGCGGACGTCCTTGGAGGAGTCGGACTCCGAGCCCTCGCGCCCGCCCCACATCACGTAGGTCTCGGCGCCCAGCTCAGCGGCGAGGTCCATGTTGCGCATGATCTTGCGCAGCGCGTACCGGCGGATGTCGCGGTCGGAGCTGGTGAACGCCCCGTCCTTGAACACCGGGTGGCCGAACGTGTTCGTCGTGGCCATCGGCACGACCATGCCGGTCTCGGACAGGGCGCCCTTGAAGGCGCTGATGATGCCGTCGCGCTCGGACTCCGAGGACCCGTGCGGCACCAGGTCGTCGTCGTGGAACGTGATGCCCCAGGCGCCGAGCTCGTGCAGCTTGTGCACGGCCTCGACCGGGTCCAGGACGGCGCGGCTCGCGTCGCCGAACTGGTCGCGAGCCTGCCAGCCGACGGTCCACAGGCCGAAGCTGAAGTGGTCGGCGGGGGTGGGAACGGGAACGCTCACGGGGGACTCCTTCGTCCGGATGCTCAGGTCAGGCGTGACCGGCGACTCTCCGGCACGTGACATTACGCTACCCACCAGACCAAATCGTGTCGAGCCCCTGCGGCCAGCACCTCCGTACGATCCCCCGGTGACGACGCCCGAACCACCCCCGGGGCGCAAGGGCTCACGGGTGACCATCTTCGACGTGGCCGTCGCCGCGGGCGTCTCGTACTCGACGGTGTCGCGCGTGGTGAACGGTCAGCGGCACATCGCGGTCGCGACCCGGGCCCGCGTCGAGCGCGCCATGGCCGAGCTGGGGTACGTCGCCGACCTGCGCGCCCGCTCGCTGGCCGGCGGGAGCACCACGATCCTCGGGCTGCTCCTGCTGGACATCAACTCCGACTACATGGTCGAGATCGTCCGCGCCGTCGACGACGAGGTCTCCCGTTCCGGGTACGACCTGATGCTCTGCACCACCCACTCCCGCACCGGTGACCCCGGCGACTACGTGCGCCGACTCGCCCCCGGCCTCGTCGACGGGCTGATGGTCCTCGTCCCGCAGGACAACGACCGGTACCTGCAGGTGCTGCGGGCCAGCGGGTTCCCGCACGTGCTGATCGACCACCACGGCAGCCCGGAGGGCTCCAGCGTCGTGCGGGCCACCAACGACCAGGGCATCCGTGACGCGGTGCGCCACCTGGCCGGGCTCGGCCACACCCGCATCACCCACCTGCGGGGTGACGAGGGCCAGGACACCACCCGGATCCGGGAGGCCGCGTTCCGTTCCGAGTGCGAGCGCCTCGGCGTGCGGGCCACCGTGGCCCCCGGTGGCTTCAACGAGGTCGTCGGGCACCCCGCCGCGCTCGCGGTGCTGGACGTCCCCGACGGCGACGGCGGGACCGCCGGGGTGCGGCCCACCGCGATCCTGGCCGCGAACGACGCGGCCGCGCTGGGGGTGCTGTCCGCCGCGCGCTCACTGGGCCTGCGGGTGCCCGAGGACGTGTCGGTGGTGGGCTTCGACGACGTCACCTCGGCGCGGCTGACCAGCCCGCGGCTGACCACCGTCCGCCAGCCGCTGGCGTCCATGGGACGGGTCGCCACCGAGCTGCTGCTGTCCCAGCTCGGCGCCGAGCCGTCGGAGCCCCGGCTCGTCGAGCTGCCCACCGAGCTGGTGGTGCGCGAGAGCAGCGGGCCACCGCCGGCCGGGACGGGGCCGCGGCACGGCTCCGCACCCCCGCCCGCTGTGTGATGCTGCGGCGATGACCCCGCCCAGCGGTGACGGCGTCCTGCTCGTCCTGCTCACCGTCGCCACGGCCCTGCTGGTCCTCGCGCTGGGCTACGGGTTGACCCGCGGCGGCCTGGGCCGACGGCTGACCAACGACGCCGACCGCGCCCGGTTCGACACCTTGCACCTGACGGCCCTGGCCGCGCCGAGCCTGCGGCAGGGGCTGTCCGTGGCCGGCGCGCGCCCCGCCGCCCGGCACCTGCGCCAGCTGCTGGGCACGCCGGCACTGGCGATGGTGTCGACGACGGAGCTGCTGGCCTGGGAGGGCGCCGACGACGACAACGGCGGTCACGCCGGACGGGCCGTCGCGCACGCCGAGCGCGCCGTCCGCGAGAGCCGCACCCGGGTCCTGGCCGCCGGCGAGGTGACCTGCGGGCGGCCGGGCTGCCCGCTGCGGGGGGCGGTCGTGGCCGTCGTCGGCATCGAGGACCGGGTGCTGGGCGCCCTGGTGGCCTACTCCCCCACCCGCCCGACCGCCCAGCTGGTCCGCGCGACCGAGGAGGTCGCCCGCTGGATCGCCAGCCAGGTCGAGCTGGCCGAGCTGGACGACCAGCGCAGCCGCACGGCCGAGGCCGAGCTGCGGGCGCTGCGGGCGCAGATCAGCCCTCACTTCGTCTACAACTGCCTGGCCGCCATCGCGGTGTTCGTGCGGACCGACCCCGACCGCGCCCGGGAGCTGCTGCTCGACTTCGCCGACTTCACCCGGTACGCGTTCCGTCGCGAGGCCCAGTTCACGACGCTGGCCGACGAGCTCCGCAACGTCGAGCGCTACCTGGTGCTGGAGCAGGCCCGTTTCGGTGACCGGCTCGCGGTCGACCTCACCGTCGCGCAGGAGGTCCTGGGCGTCACGGTCCCGTTCCTGTCGGTCCAGCCGCTGGTCGAGAACGCCGTCCGGCACGGCCTGGAGTCCGGCCGCGGGTCGGTACGGGTGGTCGTCACCGCCGAGGACGACGGCGACGGGGCCGTGATCAGCGTGGACGACGACGGGACCGGTGCGGACCCGGAGACGGTCCTGGCCGCCGTCGAGGGCCGGGGCTCCAAGGACTCGATCGGCCTGGGCAACGTGGACCTGCGGCTGCGGCAGGTGTTCGGGGACTCCGCCGGCCTGGTGGTCGACACCGCCCCGGGCGCCGGCACGCGGGTCACGTTCCGGGTCCCCAAGTTCGCGGTCGGGGTCCGACCCGGCTGACGGCCCGCACGCCGGGTCGGGGGCCCGCCGGCCCGCCGGGCACCTACCCGGACGTAAACCGGTACGGCGACGGCGGCCTGGGGACCTAGCGTGGCCCGTCGTGCTCGACCTCCCCGTCACCGACCCCGGCCCGCCCGACCTCCGCTCCCCGTGGCGGTACCTGCTGGGCATCGCCTGGCGGCAGTGGCGCACGCTGACCTGGGGCTGCCTGCTGGGCATCGTCTGGATGACGTCGCTCGCGCTGCTGCCCGTGGCGCTGGGCCGCGGCATCGACGACGGCTTCGTGACCGGCGCGGACGGCAGCACCACGGTGCGCTGGGCGGAGCTGCTGACCTGGGGCGGCGTGCTCACCGGGCTCGTGGTCCTGGCCGCGGTCGTCGGCACGCTGCGCCACCGCGCCGCGGTCAGCTGCTGGCTGCAGGCGATGTACCGGGTCACCCAGCACGTCTCCCGCCACCTGCGCCGGGCCGGCACGTCCGTCACCCGGCAGGTGCCCACGGGTGAGGTCGTCTCGACCGTCGCCTCCGACGCCGACCGGATCGGCGGGGCGCTGGACGTGCTGCCCCGCTTCGCCGGCGCGGTGGTGGCGAGCACCGTGATCGCCGGCGTCCTGCTCGCGACCTCGCCCACGCTCGGTGTGGTGGTGCTGGTCGGCGTCCCGGTCTGCGTCGCGAGCCTGGCCCTCGTGGTCCGCCCCCTGCACACCCGGCAGCGCGCCCAGCGCGAGGTCGCGGGTCGGTTGACCACGCTCGGCGCGGACACCGTCGCCGGGCTCCGGGTGCTGCGCGGCCTGGGCGGCGAGCGGGTGTTCTCCGACCGGTACCGCGAGCGCTCCCAGACGGTGCGCCGGGCCGGGGAGGACGTCGCCCGGGTGCAGGCGGTGCTCGAGGGGCTGCAGGTGCTGCTGCCCGGCCTGCTGACCGCGGTGGTCGTCTGGCTGGGCGCCCGGTACGCCGTGGACGGACGCATCACCGCCGGTGAGCTGGTGGCGTTCTACGGTCTGTCGGCGTTCCTCGTGATGCCCCTGCGCACCGGCGTCGAGGCGCTGGAGAAGTGGGCCCGGGCCCTGGTCGGCGCCCGCAAGGTGCTCCTCGTGCTGGGCGTCGCCCCGCCCGTGCTGGACCGTACGGAGCCGGAGCGCCACCCGGCGCCGGCCCGACGCCCCGGCGCGGACCCGACGACGCGCCCCGGCGCGAACCCCACGACGCGCCCCGGCGCGGTGCTGGTCGACCCCGACTCGGGCACCACGCTGCACCCCGGTCGGCTCACGGCGCTGGTGTCGGCCGACCCCGCCGACTCGGCCCGGGTCGCAGCGCGGCTCGGGCGCGACGACGACGACAGCCGCGCCCTGCTGGACGGCGTCCCCGTCGTCGACCTGCCGCTGCGCGAGCTGCGCCGCCGGGTGCTGCTCAGCGAGGCGGAGCCGTCGCTGTTCAGCGGGCCGCTGCGCGACACGCTCGACCCGTGGCACGCCCACACCGCCGAGGAGGTCATGCAGGCCGTGGACGACGCGTCCGCGAACGACGCGGTCGACTCGGTGCCCGGTGGCCTGGGCGGTCGCCTGCCCGAGCGCGGCCGGTCCCTGTCCGGCGGCCAGCGGCAACGGCTCGGGCTGGCCCGCGCCCTGCTGCGCGACCCCGACGTCCTGCTGCTGGTGGAGCCCACCAGCGCCGTCGACGCCCACACCGAGGCCCGGGTGGCCGAGCGGTTGCACCGCCGCCGCGACGGGCGGACCACCGCCGTGGCCACGGCGAGCCCGCTGCTGCTGGAGCGCGCCGACCGGGTCGTGTGGCTGGTCGACGGGCGGGTGCGGGCCGAGGGCACCCACCACGACCTGCTCGCCACCCACCCGGCCTACCGCCGGGCCGTCACCCGGGGGGAGGACGGATGAGCGCCCCGCTCGTCGACGCCCCGGGCGCCACGTCGCGCACCCTCCCCGTCGCCGACGTCGCCACCACGCGCAGGGAGGCCGCCCGCCTGCTGCGCGCGCACCGCGGCGGCTTCACCAAGGTGGTCGCGCTGTACGCCGTCGTCGCGGTGGCCGCCCTGGCCGCCCCGTTCCTGCTGGGTCGGCTCGTCGACGGCGTCACCACGGGGACCCTGACCACCGCCGACGTCGACCGCGTCGGTCTGATGCTGGTGGCCGCCGTGCTCCTGCAGGGCGGCTTCGCCTACCTGTCGCGCCGGACCTCCGGCGTGCTGGGCGAGCAGATCTTCGCCGAGCTGCGCGAGGACTTCGTCGACCGGGCCGTCGACCTGCCGCTGTCCACGGTGGAGACCGCGGGCACCGGGGACCTGGTGTCGCGCACCACCAACGACGTCGAGACCCTGTCCTGGACCGTGCGGCAGGCGGTACCGACGGTGTTCGTCGCCGGCACCGCGAGCCTGCTGACGCTGGCCGCCACGATCGCGGCCGGGCCGCTGGTGGCGCTGGCGGCGCTGGTCGCGGTGCCCCTGATCCTGCCCGTCACCCGCTGGTACCTGCGGCGGTCCCGACGGGGCTACCTGGCCGAGCGGGACGCCTACGCCCGGGTCAACGGCTCGGTCACCGAGACCGTGGAGGCCGCGACGACCGTGGAGCACCTGGGCCTGGGCCGGGTCCGGGTCGCCCGGACCGACGCCGACCTGCGCCGCTGCTGGGCCGTCGAGCGCTACACGCTGGCGCTGCGGACCCGGTTGTTCCCGCTCATCGACACCGGCTACCAGCTGCCCATCGCCGTGGCCCTGGTGTGGGGCGGGTTCCTCGTGAGCCAGGACCTGGCGACCCTCGGGCAGGTCACCGCCGTGACGCTGTACCTGCGGCTGCTCGTCGACCCCCTCGACGAGCTGCTGGCCTGGATCGACCAGCTGCAGGTCGGGGCCGCCTGCTACGCCCGCGTGGTCGGGGTCGGCCTGGTCCCCGACGACCGGGTCGCCACCGACGCCCGGCCCGACGGCACAGAGCTGGTGGTGCACGACGTCCGCTACGCCTACCGCAGCACGGCCGACGGCCAGGCCCCCCCGGACGTGCTCCACGGCGTGGACCTCGACCTGGTGCCGGGCGAGCGGCTCGCCGTCGTGGGTCCCTCCGGCGCCGGCAAGTCGACCCTGGGACGGCTGCTGGCCGGGGTGCACCCCCCGCGCACCGGCAGCGTGACCGTGGGCGGGGTGCCGCTGGTGGACCTGCCCCTGGACGAGCTACGACGCCGGGTCGCCCTGGTCACCCAGGAGCACCACGTGTTCGTGGGGACGCTCGAGCAGAACCTGCTGCTGGCCCGCCCGGACGCCACCACCGACGACCTCGAGGCGGCGCTGCGGGCGGTCGACGCGCTCGGCTGGGCGCACGACCTGCCGGCCGGGCTGCAGACCGAGGTGGGTTCGGGCGCGGTGGCGCTCGACCAGGCCCAGGCCCAGCAGCTCGCGCTGGCCCGGCTGGTCCTCGTCGACCCGCACACCCTCGTGCTGGACGAGGCGACCTCGCTGCTGGACCCGCGGGCGGCCCGGCACCTGGAGCGGTCGCTGTCGGCGGTGCTGACCGGGCGCACCGTCGTCGCCATCGCCCACCGGCTGCACACCGCCCACGACGCCGACCGGGTCGCCGTGGTCGAGGACGGTCGGATCAGCGAGCTCGGCAGCCACGACGAGCTGATGGCGCGCGACGGCTCGTACGCGTCGCTGTGGCGTTCCTGGCAGACCTGATCGACCTCCCGGCCCCGGCACCGGGCGACGGCCCGCGCGACCACCGGCGGTGACGACTCGCGACCCGCCGGCAGGGCCTAGCCTGCGTCCATGACCGCACCGGGGCGGGGACTCAGGGTCCTCGTGGTCGACGACGAGGCACCGGCTCGCGAGGAGCTGGCCTTCCTGCTGCAGCGGGACGACCTGGTGGCCGAGGTCGTGACGGTCGCCCGGGCCGAGGACGCGCTGCGCCGACTGGGGGCCGGTGACATCGACGTCGTCCTGTCCGACGTCCACATGCCCGGTCTGGACGGCCTCGACCTGACCCGCGCCGTCGGCCGGCTGGCCTCCCCGCCCGCCGTCGTGTTCGTCACCGCCCACGACGAGCACGCGGTCCAGGCGTTCGACCTGCAGGTCGCCGACTACGTCCTCAAGCCCGTCCGGGCGGCCCGGCTGGCCGCCGCGCTGCGCCGCGCCACGGCGTCCACGGCGACGGCCGAGACCCGCCGGGGGCCCGCCGCGGCCGACGAGACGCTGAGCGTCGAGCTGGGCGGCGTCACCCGGTTCGTCCAGCGCAGCTCGGTGCTGTGGGCGGAGGCCCAGGGCGACTACGTCCGCCTGCACACCGCCACGGACTCCCACCTGCTCCGCTCGACGCTGTCGCAGCTGGAGGAGCGGTGGGCCCCGGTGGGCTTCGTCCGGCTGCACCGGAGCCTGCTGGTGGCGGTGGCCGCGGTGCGCGAGCTCCGCTCCGACGACGGCCGGCACACCGTGGTCGTCGAGCAGGGGCAGACCCGTCGTGAGCTGCCGGTCGCGCGCCGGCACGCGCGCGAGGTGCGGGAGCGGCTGGTCGACGCCGCCGGCGCCTCCGGGGCCGGCGGGGCCGCCGGGGCGCCCCCGCCGTGACCGAGCCCGGCCGGCGCCGGCCCGCGCGGGTCCGGGTGACCCGTACCGTCCCGCTGCGCGGGCGGGTCACGTCGCCGCCGCGCAGCGAGGACGTCGTCAGCGTCTACGACCGCTCGTTGCGCCGGGCCCAGCTGCGGTGGTCGGTGGCCTCGGTGCTCGTGGTGGTCGTCCCGCTGCTGCTCCTGCCGCTGCTCGGGGTGCTGGTCCCGGGCGTCGCCGCCCTGCCGGTGCTGGGGGTGCCCCTGGCGTGGTGGCTGCTGGCCGTGGCCGTCTACCCGGTCATCTGGCTGGCGGGGCGGCGCCACGTCACCGGGGCCGAGCGCACCGAGCAGGACTACCGCGAGCTGGTCGAGGACCCGGCGCGGGACCGGACGTGACCCAGGTCCCCGCCCTCGTGGCGATCACCGTCGTCGTGGTCCTCACGGTGCTGGTGGCCGCCTACGGCACCCGGGTGTCGCGGACCACGGGGGACTTCTACGTCGCCAGCCGGGCCGTCCGCCCCTGGTGGAACGCCAGCGCGATCGGCGGGGAGTACCTGTCGGCCGCGAGCTTCCTGGGCGTGGCCGGGCTCGTGCTCCTGGAGGGGGCCGACGCCCTCTGGTTCCCGATCGGCTACACCGTGGGCTACCTGCTGCTGCTGACGTTCGTCGCGGCCCCGCTGCGCCGCTCGGGGGCGTACACGCTGCCGGACTTCGCCGAGCTGCGGCTCGGCTCGGCCCGCGCCCGGACCGCGTCCGCGCTGGTCGTGGTCGTGGTGGGCTGGCTGTACCTGCTGCCGCAGTTCACGGCGTCCGGCCTGGTGTGGGCCTCGGCGACCGGGCTGCCGCGCTGGATGGGCACCATGCTCGTCGCGGTCGTCGTCTGCGGCGCGGTCGCCGGCGGCGGGATGCGCTCCATCACGATCGTCCAGGCCGTGCAGTACTGGCTCAAGCTCACCGCCATCGCCGTCCCCGCCTGCGTCCTGCTGGCGCTGTGGGGCGTCAACGGGGCGCCGGAGTCGCAGGCCCCCGCGGACTGGGCCCTGCCCAGCAGCGAGCCGACCGACCTGTACGGCACCTACTCGCTGCTGCTCGCCCTGCTGCTGGGGACCATGGGCCTGCCTCACGTGCTGACCCGCTTCTACACCAACCCCGACGGCACCGACGCCCGTCGGACCACCCGCACGGTCATCGGCCTGCTGGGCCTGTTCTACGTGTGGCCCCCGGTCTACGCCGTGCTGGCGTGGCGGTACGCCCCACAGCTGGCCGAGCCGGGCCGGGCGGACACCCTGGTGGTGGACCTGCCGGCGCTCGCGGCGCCGGGCACGCTCGGGGTCGTCCTGGGGGCGATCACCCTCGGCGGGGCCTTCGCGGCGTTCCTGTCCACCGCCTCGGGGCTGACCGTCGCGGTGTCCGGGGTGCTGGCCCGGGACCTGACCCCCGGCGGGACGACCGGGACCTCCGCGGGGACGACCGGCACCGGTGGGGTCGGCGGCACGGCGGGCGACCGACGAGCCGTCACCCGGTTCCGGCTCGCCACGCTCGTCGCGCTGGTCGTCCCGGTCGGGGTGGCGCTGCTCGGCGTGGACGTCCCGCTGGCCGCGACCGTCGGGCTGGCGTTCGCCCTCGCGGCGTCGACGTTCGCCCCGCTGCTGCTGCTCGGCATCTGGTGGGACGGGCTCCGCAGCGGGCCGGCGCTGGCCGGGATGGCCACCGGCGGGGGTGCGGCGGCCGCGGCCGCCGTCCTGACCCTGACCGGGGTCACGGCCCGGACGGCCCCCGGGCTGGCCGAGGTGCTGGAGCAGCCCGCCGCCTGGACGGTGCCTCTCGCGGTGGCGGTCATGGTCATCGGGTCGCTGCTGCAGTCACGACGGGAGCGGGCCACCGACACGCGGGCCCTGACGCCCCCGGTGCAGCCGGCCCTGCTCCACCGCCCGGAACCGGTGTCGGACCGGCCCGTCCCCGCCGTACCCCGGGAGGGCTTCGGCCGCAACCCCGACCCGCGCCCTCCCCGGACCGCTCGTCGCCGCTCGCCTACCGCTCGTCGCTAGCCCCCCGGCCTGCCGCCCGCGGCTGTGATCCGGACCTCCATCGTGGACGCAAGACGCCCGCACCGACGCGGCCGTGCGTGACGAGGAGGTCCCGTGAGCACGACACACGACCCGCACCGAGAGCCGGCCCCACAGCCCGACGGCCAGACCACGTGGGAGGAGGTGCAGTCCAGCGCCGACTTCCAGGCGCTGCGCCGCTCCTTCCGCCGCTTCGTGTTCCCGATGACCGCGGCGTTCCTCGTCTGGTACTTCGCCTACGTCCTGCTGGCCGCCTACGCCACGGACTTCTTCGCCACCCCCGTCTTCGGCAACGTCAACGTCGGCGTCCTGTTCGGGTTCGGGCAGTTCGTGTCCACGGCCGCCATCACCATCGCCTACATCCGCTGGGCCAACCGCAACCTCGACGACCAGGCGGCCGAGATCGGCTCCCGCATCGACCTGGAGGAAGCCCGATGAACGCGCTCCCCCTCGCCGCGACCACCGGCGCCAGCGTCGGCAACCCGATCGTCAACATCGCCATCTTCCTGGCCTTCGTCGGCGTGACCCTGACCGTGGTCATCCGCGCCTCCAAGAACACCAAGACCGCGGCCGACTACTACGCCGCCGGCCGCTCGTTCACTGGCCCCCAGAACGGCACCGCGATCGCCGGCGACTACCTGTCGGCGGCGAGCTTCCTCGGGATCGTCGGCGCCATCGCCGTGTACGGCTACGACGGCTTCCTCTACTCCATCGGGTTCCTGGTGGCGTGGCTCGTGGCCCTGCTGCTGGTCGCGGAGCTGCTCCGCAACACCGGCAAGTTCACGATGGCCGACGTCCTCAGCTTCCGGCTGCGCCAGCGCCCGGTCCGCCTCGCGGCCGCCACGACCACGCTGGCCGTGTCGTTCTTCTACCTGCTCGCGCAGATGGCCGGCGCCGGCGGGCTCGTCTCGCTGCTGCTCGGCATCGACTCCGCCGTCGGGCAGGGCCTCGTCATCGCCGTCGTCGGCTCGCTGATGATCCTGTACGTGCTCATCGGCGGCATGAAGGGCACGACCTGGGTGCAGATCATCAAGGCCACCATGCTGATCGCCGGCGCCGGCCTGATGTTCATCTGGGTGCTCGCGCTGAGCAACTTCAACCTGTCCGACCTGATGGGGACCGCGGTGGCCACCACCGGCGACCCCACCATCCTCGACCCGATGGGCCAGTACGGCGCCGACAACTGGACCAAGCTGAACTTCATCTCGCTCGGCCTGGCCCTGGTGCTCGGCACCGCCGGCCTGCCGCACGTGCTGATGCGCTTCTACACGGTGCCCACCGCCAAGGAGGCCCGTCGCAGCGTCCAGTGGGCCATCTCTCTGATCGGCCTGTTCTACCTGTTCACGCTCGTGCTGGGCTACGGCGCCGCCGCGTACGTCGGTCGCGACGTCATCCTCGCCGCCCCGGGTGCCTCGAACGCCGCGGCCCCGCTGCTGGCCTACGAGCTCGGCGGCACCCTGCTGCTGGGCTTCATCGCCGCGGTCGCCTTCGCGACCATCCTCGCCGTCGTCGCCGGCCTCACCATCACCGCCGCGGCGAGCTTCGCCCACGACGTGTACGCCAGCGTCATCAAGAAGGGCCAGGGCGACCCCGACGCGGAGGTCAAGATCGCCCGCCGCACCGTGGTCGTCATCGGGCTGGTCTCGATCGTCGGCGGCATCGCGGCGAGGGACCAGAACATCGCGTTCCTCGTCGCGCTCGCGTTCGCCGTCGCGGCCAGCGCGAACCTGCCGACCATCCTCTACTCGCTGTTCTGGAAGCGCTTCAACACCCGGGGCGCGCTGTTCAGCATGTGGGGCGGCCTGCTCAGCTGCATCATCCTGATCGTCTTCAGCCCGACCGTCTCCGGCAGCGACACCGCGATGTTCACCAGCGTCGACTTCGCGATCTTCCCGCTGTCCAACCCGGGCATCGTCAGCATCCCGCTGGCGTTCCTGCTCGGCTGGGTCGGCACCGTCACCGGCAAGCCGTCGGCCAACCACGACTCCAAGCACGCCGAGATGGAGGTCCGTTCGCTCACGGGCGCCGGGGCCGAGAAGGCCGTCGCCCACTGACCCTGCCGAGAGCAGAGATCAGCCAGGCCGCACCAGTACCTCCGCCGGGGTCACCGTCGTTACGGTGGCCCCGGCGGCACCACATCAGCCTCACGGACCCCGGTCCACGAGCCGCACGCCACGCCTCACCGCTGCGAAGGAGCACCGATGACCACGGAGACGACGCCCACCGAGACCACGGACGACGAGAGCCGCCGCTACCCGCCGTCGGAGGAGTTCGCCCGCGACGCCGTCGCCGGGGCCGACCTGTATGCCGAGGCCGACGCGGACCGGCTCGCCTTCTGGGCCCGGCAGGCCCGGGAGCGCATCAGCTGGGACACCGACTTCACCGACACCCTGGACTGGACGAACCCGCCGTTCGCCAAGTGGTTCGTGGGCGGCCGCCTGAACGCGGCCTACAACTGCGTCGACCGTCACGTCGAGGCCGGCAACGGCGAGCGCGTGGCCATCCACTTCGAGGGCGAGCCCGGCGACACCCGGACCATCACCTACGCCGACCTGCAGCGCGAGGTGTCCAAGGCCGCCAACGCGTTCGCCGCGCTCGGCGTGAAGCAGGGCGACCGGGTCGCGGTCTACCTGCCGATGATCCCCGAGGCCATCGTCACGATGCTGGCCTGCGCCCGCCTGGGCGCCGCGCACAGCGTGGTGTTCGGCGGGTTCAGCGCCGACGCGCTGCGCAGCCGGATCGACGACGCGAAGGCCACGCTGGTCGTCACCGCCGACGGCGGCTTCCGCCGGGGGGCGGCCAGCGCCCTCAAGCCCGCCGTCGACGGCGCGCTGGCCGACGGCGCGTCCGGGGTCGACAACGTGGTCGTGGTGCGTCGCACCGGCCAGGACGTGGAGTGGACCGAGGGCCGCGACCTGTGGTGGCACGACGTGGTCGACGGCGCCTCCGACCAGCACACCCCGGAGGCGTTCGACAGCGAGAACCCGCTGTTCGTGCTCTACACCTCCGGCACCACCGGCAAGCCCAAGGGCATCCTGCACACCACGGGCGGCTTCCTCACGCAGACGGCGTACACCCACGCGACGGTGTTCGACCTGCGCCCGGAGACCGACGTGTTCTGGTGCACCGCCGACGTCGGCTGGGTGACCGGGCACAGCTACATCGTCTACGGCCCGCTGGCCAACGGGGCCACGCAGGTCGTCTACGAGGGCACCCCCGACACCCCGGACAAGGGCCGCTGGTGGGACATCGTCGCCACGTACGGCGTGACGATCTTCTACACTGCCCCGACGGCGATCCGGACCTGCATGAAGTGGGGCGACGACATCCCCGCCGGACGCGACCTGAGCAGCATCCGCCTGCTCGGCAGCGTCGGGGAGTCCATCAACCCCGCCGCCTGGACCTGGTACCGCAAGACCATCGGCGCGGACTCCGTCCCCATCGTCGACACCTGGTGGCAGACCGAGACCGGTGCCCTGATGATCAGCCCGCTGCCGGGCGTCACCAGCCTCAAGCCCGGCTCGGCGCAGCGCCCGCTGCCCGGCATCAGCGCCGCGGTCGTCGACGACGAGGGCCACCCCGTCGAGCACGGCGCCGCCGGCTACCTGGTCCTCACCGAGCCCTGGCCGTCGATGCTGCGCACCATCTACGGCGACGACCAGCGGTTCAAGGACACCTACTGGTCCCGGTTCCCCGGCAAGTACTTCGCCGGCGACGGCGCCAAGTACGACGAGGACGGCGACATCTGGCTGCTGGGCCGCGTCGACGACGTGATGAACGTGTCCGGGCACCGGCTGTCCACGACCGAGATCGAGTCGGCGCTGGTCAGCCACCCCGCGGTGGCCGAGGCCGCCGTGGTCGGCGCCACCGACGACACCACCGGCCAGGTCCCCGTGGCCTTCGTCATCCTGGTCGGGCACTCCGCCGACATCATCGGCGACACCGACCCGCAGGAGGCGCTGCGGGCGCACGTGGCCAAGCAGATCGGCGCCATCGCCAAGCCCAAGCGGGTGCTCGTGGTGCAGGAGCTGCCCAAGACCCGCTCCGGCAAGATCATGCGGCGGCTGCTGCGCGACGTGGCCGAGAACCGTGAGCTCGGCGACGTGTCGACCCTGACCGACAGCGCGGTCATGGGCCTGATCCAGACCGGCCTGTCGGACAAGGCCGCCAGCTCCGACGGCTGAGCCTCCACCGGCACCACCAGCACGACCCTGACGAACCCGCCCGCCGCGACCCCGCGACGGGCGGGTTCGTCGCGTCAGGGGTGGGACCGGTGGTTCGGGGTACCCCGCCCCGTGTGACCCTCGCCGCCGCCGTGCCGTCCGGCACCCTCCGCCCCACGGCGGGCCTCCCGGCCTACGCCTGGCGACCGGTCGGCGCCGTCGCGGGCGGGTCGGTGCTGGTGCTGCTGGCGCTGTCCGGGCGCTACGGCTACCACCGGGACGAGCTGTACTTCCGGGTGCTGGGCGGCCAGCCCGCCTGGGGCTACGTCGACCAGCCGCCGTTGACCCCGCTGCTGGCCCGCTGGAGCATCGACCTGCTGGGCGACGAGCTGTGGGCGATGCGGGTGCCGGCCGCGCTGCTGCTCGGTGGGCTCGCCCTGCTGCTGGCGCTGCTGGCCCGCGAGGTCGGGGGCGGTCGCACCGCGCAGCTGCTGGCGGCGACCGGGGCGCTCGGCGCGACCCCGCTCATCAGCGGGCACCTGCTGCTGACCGCCAGCCTGGACTGGCCGCTGTGGGTGGCGACCGGCTGGCTGGTGGTCCGCGCCCTGCGGCGCGGCGGCACCCGGTGGTGGCTGGCGGCCGGGACGCTCGCCGGGCTCGCGACGTACAACAAGCTGCTGATCGGGTTGCTGCTGCTCGCGCTCGTCGCGGCCATGCTGCTGGTCGACCGACGGACGCTGCGCACCCCGGGGCCCTGGCTCGGCGCCGCCGCGACGGCCGTGGTCGGCGCCCCCAACCTGCTCTACCAGCTCACCAACGACCTCCCCCAGCTGCAGATGGCCGGGGCCCTCACCGGTGACGCGGCCCGCGTCCTGTTCCTGCCCGGGCAGCTGCTCAACCTGGGCCCGCCCGCCGCGCTGGTGTGGGGGGCCGGGCTCGTCGCGCTGCTGGTCGACCCGCGCTGGGCCCGGCTGCGCAGCGTCGGCGTCGCCTACCTGGTCGCGGCCCTGCTGCTGCTCGCCGTGGCCGGGCAGTTCTACTACACCACCGGGTTCCTGCTGCTGCTGCACGCGGTGGGCTCCGTGGTCGCCGAGCAGTGGCTGGGCTCGCCCCGGGACCGCGCCCGGGCCGGCCGGCTCGGGCGGCTCGTCGTCGTCAACGTCCTCACCCGGTCGCGGCCCTGCTGCTGCTCGCCGTGGCCGGGCAGTTCTACTACACCACCGGGTTCCTGCTGCTGCTGCCCGCGGTGGGCTCCGTGGTCGCCGAGTAGTGGCTGGGCTCGCCCCGGGACCGCGCCCGGGCCGGCCGGCTCGGGCGGCTCGTCGTCGTCAACGTCCTCACCTCGGCCCTGGTCGCCCTGCCGGTGCTGCCGGCCCCCGTGCTGCGCTGGACCCCGGTCCCGCTGCTCAGCCCCACGGTCGGTGACCAGGTGGGGTGGCCCGCCCACGTCCGGCAGGCCGCCCAGGCCTACGAGGCGCTCACGCCGGCCGAGCAACGCAGCACGGTGCTGCTGGCCGACAACTACGGCCAGGCCGGGGCGCTGGACCGCTACGGCCCCGACCTCGGCCTGCCCCCGGTGCACAGCGGGCACAACGCCCTGCACGACCGCGGCGGGCCGTCGGCGGGCACCACCACGGCCGTCGTGCTGCTGCAGGAGCAGGACCGGGACCGGCGCGCCACCGCCACCGGTCCGGCGCTGGCCCACGCGTTCGAGACCTGCGAGCGCGTCGACGCCCTGGACAACGGCCTGGCCGTGCCCAACGAGGAGCAGGGCACCACCGTGATGCTCTGCCGCGGGCCCACCGACGACTGGGACCGGTTGTGGCCCGCGTTCCGTCACGTCGGCCTGTCCACGTTCTGCCACGCCTGCCGTCAGGTCCTCGGCTGACCGCGGCCCCCGGCCGGTGTGACTCACCGCGCCGGCCCCGTCCGGTCCCTCGGTAGGGTGGGGGGACGCCCCGGGCCCTGCGCGGCTCTCCGGCGTCCCCTCCCCCGCAGACCACCGTAAGGAACCTCGCCCGTGGCCCTGGTGATCGCCCTGCTCGTCCTCGCGTCGACGGCAGTGCTGGCTCACCCGTTGTCCAACCGGCTGGGTCGTGATGCCGGCTACCCCCTGGGCGCCCTGTTCCTGCTGTCGCTGGGCATCATCTCGTTCCACGCCCCGACGGTGCTGGACGGTGGGGCGGTCGAGTTCGAGCGGCAGTGGATCCCGGCGCTAAACATCGCGTTCCGGCTGCACCTGGACGGGCTGAGCCTGCTGTTCGCCATCCTGGTCCTGGGCGTCGGGGCGCTGATCATGTCCTACTGCGCCCGCTACCTGAGCGAGGAGTACGACCACGGCCGGCTCTACCTGCTGCTGGGCGCCTTCGCGACTGCGATGCTCGGCCTGGTGCTCGCGGCCGACATGGTGCTGCTGTTCGTGTTCTTCGAGCTCACCACGCTGGCCTCGTTCTTCCTCATCGGCGGTCAGGGCCTGGGGTCGGCCAAGCCGGCCACCCGGGCCTTCGTCATCACCGCCACCGGCGGGCTGAGCCTGCTGGGCGCCGTCGCGCTGACCGCCTCGGTGGTCGGCACGACCAACCTCACCGAGGCGCTCGAGCGCTCCGACGAGATCGCGGCCTCGCCGCTGGCGCCCTGGATCGCCGCCCTGCTGATCCTGGCCGCGTTCACCAAGTCCGCCCAGCTGCCGTTCCACTTCTGGCTGCCGGACGCCATGGTCGCCCTGACCCCGGTCAGCGCGTACCTGCACGCCGCGACCCTGGTCAAGGCCGGCATCTACGTGCTGCTGCGGTTCTCGCCGCCGTTCGCGGGGATGCCCGGCTGGACCGTCGTGCTGGTCTCCGTCGGGCTGGCCACGTCGATCGTCGGGGCGGTCTTCGCCCTGCAGCAGCACGACCTCAAGGCCCTGCTCGCCTACTCGACCGTCAGCCAGCTGGGGTGGATCGTCGCCCTGATCGGCGTGGGCACCACCGCCTCACTGGCCGTGGCGGCGCTGCACACCTTCGCCCACGCCCTGTTCAAGGCCACGCTGTTCATGCTGGTCGGGATCATCGACCGCGAGGCGGGCAGCCGCGACATCCGTGAGCTGCAGGGGCTGTACAAGGTCATGCCGGTGACGGCGACCCTGACGGCGCTGGCCGCGCTGTCGATGGCGGGCATGCCGCCCTTCCTCGGGTTCGTCAGCAAGGAGGAGGCCTACAAGGCCTTCCTGGAGCTGCCCGGCCCGTGGGGCTGGGTGGTGGCCGGGATCGCCGTGCTGTCGGCCGCGATGACGTTCGCCTACTCCTTCCGGATCCTGCACGGGGCCTTCGGCGGCGGGACGGCGCAGGCCAGCCTGTACGAGCCGCGGGCCTCGTTCCTGGCCCCCGCGGCCATCCCCGCCGTGGCCGGGCTGCTGCTGGGCCTGACCGTCGGCGCCCTCAACCCGCTGGTCTCCCGGACGGTGCAGGACACCCTGCTGGTCGAGACCGACGCGGACCTGGCCCTGTGGCACGGCTTCGAGCCGGCGCTGTACCTGTCGGCGCTGACCATCGCGCTCGGCGTGGTCCTGTTCCTGCTGCGGGCCCCCGTCGACCGGGCGCTGCACCGGTCGTTGCTGCCCTTCACCGGGGTGCAGGTCTACGACGCGACCTACCAGGGCGCGCTCCGGCTCGGGGACCTGGTGGGCCGGAACACCCGCTCCGGCGCCCTGGCCCCGCACCTCGTCTGGCCCGTGCTCTCGGTGGGGGCCCTGGCCGTCGTCGGTGTGCTGACCCTGGGCGAGCTGCCCGTCCCCGCGGCCCCGGTCACCCGGGCCGGCGACTGGCTCGTGGTCGGGCTCGTGGCGGTGGGCGTGCTGGGCATGGTGCTCACCCACAACCGGCTGGGCGCGGTGTCCATGCTCGGGGTCGTCGGGTTCCTGGTCGCGGTCTGGTTCCTTCTCGCCGGCGGGGTGGACCTGGCCCTCACGCAGACCCTGGTCGAGGTCCTGACCGTGGTCGTGGCCGTGCTGGTGCTCCGGCGGCTGCCGCGTCGCTTCGCCCCCACGACGAGGCGCCGGGCCGTGCCGGCCGCGCTGCTCGCCGTCGGCGCCGGTCTCGCGGCCGGTCTGGCCACGCTGGCGCTGACCGGGCGCCGCGAGCCGTCGCCGGCCTCGGAGGTGCTGCTCAACCAGGGCGAGGAGCTGACGGGCGGGACCAACGTCGTCAACACGGTGCTGGTCGACTTCCGCGGCCTGGACACCTTCGGCGAGATCCTCGTCCTGGCGGTCGCCGGCATCGGGCTGCTGGCCCTGCTGCGCCGCGACGCGGGACCCGCCACCGCGGTGGCCGGGACCACCGCGGACGCCGCGCCGTCCCCCGCCCCGGACGCCGTCGCCGAGACCGAGGCCGGCGACCGGACCATCTTCGCCGTCACCAGCCGGCTGCTCGTCCCGGTGATCCTCGTCATCTCCTTCCTGCTGCTGTGGCGCGGGCACGACGAGCCGGGCGGCGGCTTCATCGCCGCGCTGGTCGGTGGACTGGGCGTGGCCCTGGTCCAGATCCCCCGCGGCGCCGGGGCCCGGAGCCGGCTCCAGGCCGTCCCGCTGCTGTCGGCCGGCATCACCGTGGCCGTGGGCGCCGGGCTGCTCGGCCTGCTCGGCGACTCGTTCCTGCAACCGCTCAAGGGAGACCTCGTCATCGGTTCGTTCACCCAGTCGTTCACCACGTCGCTGATCTTCGACGTGGGCGTCTACCTCGTCGTCGTCGGTCTGGTGGTCGCGGCGGTCGACCGCCTCGCCAACGGCCGGGTCGTCGCCGAGGCCGAGGCCACGCAGGTCCCCCCGACCCCGGCCGAGCTCGAGGCGATGGACGAGGTGGCCCGGTGAGCGCCGCGGTCCTCGTCGCCGTCCTCGTGGCGGGCGGGGTCTACCTGCTGATGCAGCGCGGCCTGGTGCGGGTCACGTTCGGCTTCATCATGCTCGGGCACGCGGCCAACGTGCTGCTGGTCGCGGCGGGCGGGATGAGCCGGCGCGAACCGCCCCTGCTGGGCACCACCGACCCGGCCGTGGCCGCGGACCCGCTGCCGCAGGCCTTCGCGCTGACCGCCATCGTCATCACCTTCGGGATCACCGTCTACCTGCTCGCCATGGCCGGCAACGGCGGCGACGACGACGCGCCCGCCGCCGACGCCGAGCCGGGCACCACGACCGACGAGGGGGTCCGCCCGTGAGCGACCTCGTCCCGTTCCTGCTCTGGCTGCCGCTGCTCGGCGCGGCCGGGGCGCTGGCGGCCGGGCACCGGGTGCGGCTGCAGCGCGCCATCACGTTCCTCGTGTCCACCCTCGTGCTGGGGTACGGCCTGACGATGGCCTGGTCCACCAGCGACGGCTCCGTCGTGGTCGAGCAGGTCGCGGGCTGGCAGGGAGGCATCGCGATCCCGTTCGCCGTGGACACCCTGAGCGCGCTCATGGTGTCCGTGGCCGCCGTCCTGGTGCTGGCCTCGACCGCCTTCGCCGTCTTCACCGGCGACGACGAGGACCGCTACTTCCTGCCGCTGGTCCTCGTGCTGTCCGGCGGCGTGTACGGCGCCTTCGTCACCGCCGACCTGTTCAACCTGTTCGTGATGATCGAGGTCGCGCTGATCCCGTCCTACGTCCTCATCACCCGGCGCGGCTCCGCGTCGGAGATGGGCGCCGGCCGGGTGTACCTGACGGTCAACCTGCTCGTCTCGACCGTCCTGCTGGCCGGGGTGGGCCTGGTCTACGGCGCCACGGGCACCGTCAACCTGGGCGAGCTGGCCGGCGCGGCGACCGAGTCGGTCGGCGCGGCGCTGGGCGGCGGGGTCGTGCTGATCGCGCTGGCCGCCAAGGCGGCCCTGGTACCGCTGCACTCCTGGCTGCCCCGCACCTACCCGTTCGCCTCGGTGGCCACGACCGCCCTGCTGTCCGGCCTGCTGACCAAGATCGGCGTCTACGGCATCTTCCGCATCTACGCCGTCATGTTCTCCGGTGACGAGCGGCTGCAGACCCCGTGGCTGGTCATCCTGCTGCTGACCATGGTGGTCGGGGTCCTCGGCGCGCTCGGCGAGTCGTCGATGCGGACCATCCTCGCCTTCCACATGACGAGCCAGGTCGGCTACATCCTGCTCGCCATCGGGTTCTTCGGGGAGCGGGGGCTGCAGGCAGGCATCTTCTACCTGGTGCACCACATCATCGTGAAGGCGGCGCTGTTCCTGGCCTGCGGAGCGGTGGAGCACGAGGCGGGCACGGGCACGCTGTCCCGGCTGGGTGGGGCCGCCCGCCGCGAGCCGTTGCTGGCCCTGGCCTTCATGGGCGCGGCCCTGTCGCTGGTCGGCATCCCGCCGTTCTCGGGCTTCGTCGCCAAGTACTCCCTGGTGAGCGCCGCGGCGGTCGAGGGCGAGTGGGTCGCGGTCGCGCTGATCGTCGTGGTCAGCCTGTTCACGCTGCTGTCCATGCTGAAGATCTGGAACGGTGCCTTCTGGGGGGCCGACCCCGACGAGGAGGGTCGGGCCCTGACGCCGGGCGCCTCCGGTGCGCTCCCCGACCAGACCGACCCGATGAGCTCGACGCTGCTGCGTCGCGCCAAGGTCGCCATCACCGAGGGCCCCCCCGGCGGCATGCCGCGGGGCCTGATCCTGCCCGGGCTGGCCCTGGCCGTGCTGTCGCTGGTGATCGGCCTGGGCGCCGACGTCCTGCTCGGGCTGGCGGGGACCGCGGCCCAGGGCCTGGTCAACCCCTCGGCCTACGTGAGCGCGGTGGCGGGCCGATGACCGCGCAGCTGCGACGCGCAGCGCGGTCGCTGGCCTTCGCCGGGTACTTCGTCAGGCTCCTGGTGGTGGCCAACTGGGAGGTCGTCTCCGACCTGCTGACCCCCGGCAGCCGGCTCCGGCCCGGCATCGTCGCGCTGCCGCTGCGGTCCCGCAGCGCCGGGGAGATCACGCTGCTGTCCGCCCTGATCACCCTGACCCCGGGCACGCTGACCATCGACGTGTCCGACGACCTGGACGTGATGTACGTGCACGGGATGTACGCCCCGGACGCCGACGAGTTCCGCGCCGAGCTGAGCGACCTGGAGAGCCGGATGCTGCACGCGGTGCGCCTGGACGACCACCAGGAGGCCGGCCGATGATCGTCGTCGACGTGGCCCTCGTGGTGCTGGCGCTGTCCCTGCTGCCCGCCGTGTGGCGGATCGCGGTCGGGCCGACCGAAGCGGACCGGGCGCTGTCCGCGGACCACGTCTTCTTCGTGTTCCTGGCCGTGGCGGGCCTGCTCGCGCTGAGGCTGCAGGACTCGGTGTTCCTGGACGTCGTGCTGGTGGGGACCCTGGTCGGGTTCCTGGCCACCGTCACCCTGGCGCGCCTCGTCGACCGGGGTCGCTCGTGAGCGCCGTGGAGGTCGTGCAGGCCGGCCTCGGCTACGGGCTGGTGGTGCTCGGGGTCGGCCTGGTCGCGGTCGCCGCCCTGGGCCTGATCCGCTTCCCCGACGCCTACTCCCGGCTCAGTGCCGTCACCAAGGCCGCCACGCTCGGGGTCTGCCTGACCCTGCTCGGCGTGCTCGTGCTGGACCCGTCCTGGTCGAACGCCGTCAAGGTGCTGCTCGCGGTGGCCCTGCAGTTCGTCACCTCCCCGGTGGGCGGGTTCGCCCTCGGGCGCGCCGCCTACCGCTCCGGCAGCCCGTTGGCCCCGAGCTCGTCCTACGACGAGCTGGGGGGCCGCCACGGGCGCCGGAGCGGCGACATGGGTGGCGACGACCCCGCGCGCCGTTAGCCTTCGTCCATGACAGCGCCCCAGACCGACCGCACCATCGGCCAGCTGGTCACCGACGCCCTCGACGACGTCCGGTCGATCGTCCAGCACGAGAAGGCCCTCCTCAAGGCCGAGGTCAGCAGCGCCGCCAAGGCCGGCGGGGTCGGCGTCGGGCTGCTCGTCGCGGCCGTCGTGACGTTGAGCCTGGCTCTCGTCTTCCTGCTCATCACGGCCGCCGAGGCGCTCGTCGCCGCCGGCCTGCTGCGCTGGGCCGGGTACCTCGTCGTGGGCGGGGCGCTGCTGCTGCTCGCGATCCTGCTCGGGCTGGTCGGCGTGGCGTCGCTGAAGAAGGTCAAGGCCCCCCAGAAGGCCGTCGAGCAGGGCAAGGGCACCGTCGAGGACGTCAAGAACGCCTTCGGCAGCGACGAGGAGACCGTCGCGGCGGGCGCCACGCGGGTCGGCAGCAGCGGCGCGACCGCGGCCCCGTCGGCCGGCAGCCACGCGGCGGGGCGCACGGGCTGAGCGAGGGCAGGAGCCGCTGAGCCCCCGACGCCGGCCGCCGTTCCCGGCGCACCTGACCGACGCCTCGGTCGTCGGCGTCCCGGGACCGTGGCAGCACCGGTTCGTCGGGGCCCACGGCAGCCGGTTCCACGTGGCGGTCTGCGAGCCACCGGCCGGCGGGTCCGCGGAGGCCCCGCTGGTGCTCCTGCTGCACGGCGCGCTGCAGAACTGGTACGCCTGGCGGGGCGTGCTGCCGGGCCTGGCCGCGGCCGGCTACCGGGCGGTGGCCGCCGACCTGCGTGGCCACGGCGCCTCCGACGCCACCCCCCGCGGGTACGACCTGCCGGGCCTGGCCGACGACGTGGACGCGCTGGTGCGCTCGCTCGGCGCGCAGCGGGCCGTGGTCGTGGGGCACGACCTGGGCGGGTGGGTCGGCTGGACGCTGGCCGCCCGGCACCCGGAACGCCTCAGCGGCCTGGTCGCCGTCGCCGCCCCGCAGCCGCGTCCGGCGCTGCTGACCGGCGGGGTGCTGCGTGCGGTCCTGTCGGCCCAGGCCCCCAGCTGGCCCGAGCGTGTCCTGCTGCACGGCGACGGCATCAGGTCCCACCTGGACGCGGCGCGGGCCACCCCGGCCCCCCGGGCCGACGTCGAGTACTACCTGGCGTCGGTCCGGGTGCCGTCGGTGGCGCACACCTGCCTTGAGCCGTGGCGCTGGCTGGCGCGCGCCTCGCCCCGTCCCGACGGGGTCCGCTGGTGGCGCTCGGTCCGCCCGCCCGTGGCCGCGCCGGTGCTGCAGCTGGACGGCGGGCGGGACCCCTGGGTCCGCACCGGGTCCGACGACCCCGTGCCCGGCGGGCCGGGCAGCGCGCGGGCGGTCGTCGCCGACGCCGGTCACCTGCTGCCGGAGGAGGCCCCCGCCGCGGTGCTCGAGCACCTGCTGGCCTGGCTGCCCGGGGTGCTCGGGCCGCAGGGCTGAGCGTCCTGGGCGGGCCGACGGCACCCGCGGGCGCTCAGGCGGGCGCGCAGTCCCCCGTGGCGACGGCCCCCGAGGCCGCCGCGGCCACGTCCAGCACCGGTGCGGCCTCGGCCAGGGTCACCGCGTAGCCCGTGCTGGCGTCGTCCAGGCTCCGCGCGAACACCACGCCGACGACCTGGCCGGACACGTCGAGCACCGGTCCGCCGCTGTTGCCGGGGCGGATCTGGGAGTTGAGGGAGTACACCTCGCGCGTGACCTCCGCCTCGCCGTAGATGTCCTCCCCGACCGCGGTGATGACGTCGCGGACCCGGCCGGACGACAGCACGTACGGCCCGTTCAGCGGGAACCCGGCGACCACGACGTCCGCCCCGCGGCCCAGGTCCACCCCGATCGGCAACGGCCTCGCCGTCAGGCCGGGGACGTCGACCACGGCCAGGTCACGGGCCGGGTCGAACACCACGACGGCCCCCGGCAGCCGCTCGCCGGTCCCGCCCACCTGCACCTGCACCTCGGTCATGCCCGCCACCACGTGGGCGTTGGTGAGCACCCGGTCCTCCGCCACGACGAAGCCCGACCCCTCCTGGCCGCGACGGCACGCCTCGGCCTGGCCGCTGACCCGCACCACCCCGGCTCCGGCCGCGACGACGGCCGGGTCCTGGGCGACGCCGGGGTCCGGGTCCTCGACCGGCAGGACCGGTTCCGCGCCGGCGAACACGGTAGGGAACAGCTCCCCGCTCACCGAGCCGTACCAGTCGTCCAGGGCCCCGGCGAGCGGGTCGGGGACCACCTCGTCGACCACCCCCACGACGCGTGAGTCGGCCACGACGCGCGACAGGGTGGGGAACGGGCTGACCCGGACGGCCCCGGCCACCACCCAGACCACCAGGGCGGTGGCCACCACGGCACCGAGCAGACCCGTCGCGGCGTCGACCGCCCGCGCCGGCTGCCAGGTCACGCGCTCTCGCAGCCCGCCGGCCAGCGCACCCAGCAGCGCCTGGCCGAGCACCCCGGCGACCACCGTGCCGCCCAGCAGGACCAGCGACCGGGTGGGTCCGGCGGACATGTCGGCGACGGCCAGCGGCAGCAGCTGCGAGGCGGCGACGGCCCCCACGACGAAGCCCAGCAACGACAGCGTCCCCACGAACAGGCCCTGGCGGAACCCGGTCCCGGCGTAGCCGACCAGCAGCAGCACCAGCAGCCCGTCCAGCAGCAGCGCCCCGCTCACGGCGGCGCCGCCCCCGACAGCGGGCTGCCCTCGTGGTCGACCACCGGGGTCTGGTCCCACGGCCGGGCGAGCCCGGACAGGTCCAGCAGCCAGGACAGCAGCCCCGCCGTGAACCCCCAGACGAACAGCCCGCCGGCGAGGAAGCCCGGTCCGCTGCCCCGGCCGGCGGGGTACCGCACCCCCACCCGGTTGGCCGGGTCGACGAGCTCGGCGACCGGCACCCGGACGACCTGGGCGACCTCGAGCGGGTCCACGACGCCGACCGGGCCGGGGGCGTGCCACCAGCCGACGACCGGGACGACCTGGTGCGAGGACGGGGGCACCCACAGCGCCGGCGTCGTCCCGAGCACGTGCACCGACCCCGGGTCGACCCCCACCTCCTCGGCGGCCTCCCGCAACGCCGTGGCCGTGTCGTCGGCGTCCTCGGGGTCGCGGCGGCCCCCGGGGAACGCGACCTGGCCCGGGTGGCTGGCGAGCGAGTCCGAGCGACGGGTCAGCAGCACGTCGGGCGCGGAGCCGTCACCGGTCGCGTCGCCCAGCAGGACGAGCACCGCGGCCCGTCGGACGGCGCCGTCCCCGGGCGGGGTGGCGCGCCACCCGGCCGGCAGCTCCTGCCCCGCGAGGACCGCTCGCCGCCAGGGGGCCAACCAGGCCGGCTCGTCGGCGCCGGGGCCCGCTGCGACGGTCGGGGCAGCGGACGGCACCCGCCCAGGGTACGAGCAGGTGCGCCCTCCGGGTGACGTGCGGCCCTGGCCCTCCAGGCGGGGCCACGGCCGGACGACACCTGCACCACGACGAGAACCCCGAGCCCGCCCGGGCCCGGCCGACCCCCAGCAGGAGACGACCCCATGCACATCCCCAGGCAGACCGACGGCTCGCGCGAGCGCGCAGCCCGTCGCACCGGCCACGAGGGCAGCGGTGCCACCGCGGTCCCCGGCCCTGCTGCCCTGGGCGCGGACGGGTTGCGGGCACGCCTCGAGCGCCTCGTCGCGCAGCAGCGGGCCGTCACCTACTGGCAGCGGCTGGTGCAGGCCCGGACCGACCTCGTCGTGGCCGGTCTGCTCTACGGCACCCCGGTCCCCGCCGCCCGCACGCTCGCCGCCACCACGCTCGGCGGTGCCGACCAGGCCCGCCCCGCGACGCCCCCCTGCGCGCAGGACCCGGACGACCTGCACGCGCTGGCCACCCCTCCCGACGGCCTCGACGTGGCCGGTCTGCTCGGGGTGGTCTCCCTGGACGGCGACGGCCCGGGCGGTCACCTGGACCGGCTCCGCGTGGCCGCGGGGCTGCTCGCCCACCGCCGGTGCGTGCTGGAGGCCGAGCTGGACGCCGTCACCCTGGCCCTGCAGGACCGGCTCGCCGGGACCTCGGGCTGAGGTCGGCCGTGGCCGCCCCCGGAGACGCCGGACGCGCCACAGCCAGCAGGAACGGCCGTGATCCGGCATGATCCGACGTGCCGGTTCGAGCGAGGGAGGTCGCATGACGGAGGAGATCCTGCGTCGGGCACCGCTGCTCGCCGCGCTGGACGAGGAGTCGGCCCGCGCCCTGGTGACGCGGATGCGACCCGTCGAGCTCGCCCGGGGCGAGCGGCTGTTCCACGAGGGCGACCCCGGGGACGCGCTGTACGTCATCGAGACGGGCAAGATCAAGCTCGGTCGGCGGGCCGCCGACGGCCGGGAGAACCTGCTGGCGATCCTGGGTCCCGGGGAGATGTTCGGCGAGCTCTCGCTGTTCGACCCGGGCCCGCGGGTCGCCACCGCCGTCGCGGTGTCGCCCAGCCGGGTGCACTCCCTGACGCGGGACGACTTCGTGCCGCTGCTCGACCAGCCCCGGGTGGCCCTGTCCCTGCTGGCGGCGCTGGGTCGTCGGCTGCGCCGCACCAACGAGGCCCTGGCCGACCTGGTGTTCTCCGACGTGCCGGGCCGCGTGGCCAAGGCCCTGCTGGACCTGGCCAAGCGGTTCGGCCGCCCCGTGGACGACGGCGTCCTGGTGGCGCACGAGCTGACCCAGGAGGAGCTGGCTCAGCTCGTCGGGGCCAGCCGCGAGACGGTCAACAAGGCGCTCGCCGACTTCGCCGGCCGGGGCTGGCTGCGGCTGGAGGCCCGCGCGGTCACGATCCTGGACGTCGACCGGCTGGCTCGTCGAGCCCGCTGAGCAGCCACATCAGCGCGACCAGGCTCAGCCCCTCGTTGACCCGGCCCTCGCGCACCAGCTCCCGCACCTCACGCAGCGGCACCCAGGCCACCCGGTCGGACTCGGCCGGGTCGGGCTCGCCGACCTGCTCGCCCGCCCCGGCCAGGCAGACCTCGAAGCGGTGGTCCCCCAGCCCGCCGATCGGGTGGAACCCGGTGACGTGACGGACGTCCGTCACCGTCCAGCCGGTCTCCTCCAGGGTCTCCCGCGCCGCCGCCTGCTCGGCGGTCTCGCCCGGCTCGAACCGCCCCGCCGGCACCTCCCAGCCCCAGGCGTCCGGGACCAGCCGGTGCCGCCAGAGCAGCAGCACCTCCTCCTCGGGCGTGCCACCGGTCCCCGGGTCGCCCACCGCCACCGGCCGGCGCACCACGCACGCAACGGCCGGCAGCGGCTGGCGCAGGGCGTGGTGGTCGTAGCGGTGCCCGTCGGGGTGGACCACGTCGATCAGGTGGAGCCCGACCCAGGGGCTGTCGTACAGGCTGCGCTCCCCCAGGACCCGCCAGCGGCTGGTGCCCTCCTCACCGCTCACCCGGCCCGGGCCAGGTGGACCAGGGTCGCCCGGACGGTGCGGGACGCGGCCTGGACCAGGACGGGGTCGGTCACCTCGGGGTAGACCGCGGCCACCACCGCGGCCACGAGCACCTCGTCCGCCGGGTCCGCCTCGTCCGCGCGGTCCGCCGGGCCCGCCGGGCCCGCCTGGCCGTGGCGGCCCGCCAGGGCGGCGCGGACCTGCTCGACCCGGGCGAGCCGGTGCGCGCGGAGCTCCCGTACCGACGCCACCAGGTCGGGCAGCACCGGCCCGTGCCCCGGCAGGCCTGTCCACGGGCCCGCCGCGCCGTCGCCCAGCGCGATCAACCGGTCGAGCGAGTCCAGGTAGTGCGTCAGGTCGCCGTCGGGGTGGGCGACCACGGACGTGCCGCGCCCCAGCACCGTGTCGCCGGTCAGTACCTCGGACCGCCGGGGCAGCAGCAGCGCCAGGGAGTCGTCGGTGTGCCCCGGCAGCGGCAGGACGACAACCCTCTCGTCGCTGGCCGGCTCCAGCAGCGACCACCCGGGCGGCTGCCCCAGACGAGGGTCCAGGGCCATCACCGGCGCCCCCGCGGCCGCCACGGCCTGCTGGAGCACCGGGTGGTCCAGGGCGGCGGCGTGGTCGGGGTGGCGGTGGGTGAGCAGCACCCCCCCGAGGCGTCCCGAGTCCCGACCCACCTCGGCGAGCACGGCGTCCAGGTGGGCGGCGTCGGCGGGCCCGGGGTCCACCACGAGCACCGTCCGGCGTCCCACCAACCACGTGTTGGTCCCCTCGAGGGTCATCGGCCCAGGGTTGGGGGCGCGCACCAGCCGGGTCACGGCACGTCCCCGGCGTGCCGGGGCAGCAGCAGGTCGACCCCGCGCTCGCCGACCTCGGGGCCCTCTCGCCACACCGCCCGCGGCACGACGGGGACCAGGACGGCCCCGGCGACCAGCCGGGCCACGGCGGTCGCAGCGCCGACCCCGTCGGCGGCCGCCTGCAGGCGACCCAGCACGGCACGCGTCGGGGGCAGCGCGGCCCGGGTCCCGTCGCCCAGCGCCGCGAGCAGCTCGGCCGGACCGGCCCAGCCGTGCTCGTGCACCTCGTGGTCGGGGGGCATCCGCCCGGGCGCGCGGGCCCCGTCGCCCCCGCTCCCGCTCAGCACCCCGACGAGGAACGTGGAGTCGTAGCGGCGCGGCTCGTGCTCGGGGGTCACCCAGCGCACGAGCGGACGCAGCAGCTGCGGCGCCACCGCATGACCGGTCTCCTCGGCCAGCTCGCGGGCCGCGGCCCGCGCCAGGACGGTGAACCGGTCGGGGTAGCCGGGGTCGTCGCTGCGCCGGAGCCGGTCCACGTCGTCGACCGCCCCGCCGGGGAACGCGAGCAGGCCCGGCGCCACGGCCAGCTGCCGGCCGCGGGTGATCCACAGGACCTCGACCGTCCCGGCGTCACCGTCACGCAGCAGGCAGACGGTCGCCGCCTGCCTGGGAGGGCTGCCCTGGGGCGAGCCCGCCAGCAGCCACGCGCGTGCGGTCGCGTCCGCCCGGCGCGGGAGGGGGAGGACCGTGGTCTCCGGCTCGCTCACCACTGACCTCCTGCTGCGCCCGGGACGGGCTCAGCGCACCTCGACGACGATCTCCACCTCGACGGGGGCGCCGAGCGGCAGGGCAGCCACCCCGACCGCGGACCGGGCGTGACGACCGGCCTCGCCGAACACCTGACCGATCAGGACGGACGCACCGTTGAGGACGACCGGCTGCTTGCCGAAGCCCGGGGCGCTGGCGACGAACCCCGTGACCTTGACGACGCGGACGACGCTGTCGAGGTCGACCAGCGACGCGACCGCGGCGATGGCGTTGAGCGCGCACTGACGGGCCAGGGCGGCGGCCTCCTCCGGGGTCACGTCGACGGCCTCGTCGCCGACGACGCCGGTGGTGGTCAGCTGGCCGTCGAAGAACGGCAGCTGACCCGACGTGTGGACCAGGTTGCCGGTCCGGACGGCGGGCACGTAGTCCGCGACCGGGGCCGGGACGACGGGCAGCTGCAGACCGAGCTGCTCCAGACGCTGCGAGGGCGGGCCGGACAGCTCCGGCTCGGGCGCCGGCTCCGGCTGGGTCCCGGGCTCGGCCTCGGCCTCGGACCCGGGCTCGGTCCCGGGCTCGGACCCGGACTCGGGCTCGGACGGCTGCAGGTCCGACGGCTGCTCGCCGAAGGCCGCGGGGTCGGGGGTGTCGTCACCCAGCACCTCGGCCTCCTCGACCGACGGCTCCGACCGTCCCTGGGACCGCTCGTCGTCGACGGGCTCGTCCCCGGCGCCGAAGGACGCCGTGCCCGGGTCCGGCGCGACCGTGTCGTCCTGGGCGCCGGCCTGCTCACCGTGGTCCACGTCGACCGGGCGACCCGCCTCGTGCTCGTGCTCCGTCACCGGTGGTTCCCCTCGTGGTCGGTGACGCGCGCGGCTGCTGCCGGCGCGTCGGGGTGCTCGCCGCTCACGGCTTGGGTCGCTTGAGGTAGGCGACCAGCCCTTGCCCTCCTGGTCCCTCGATCACGTTGACCAGCTCCCAGCCGTCCTCGCCCCACTGGTCGAGGATCTGCTTGGTGGCATGGACGATGAGCGGCACCGTCGCGTACTCCCACTGCTGCATGTTGCGCAGCGTACGCGTGAACACCCTCCGTACGCGATCACACCGCGCCTGGTCCGCCGGGCCGCCCTGGACGTGCCCCGCAGGTCAGGGGTGTCTACCGTGAGGTCCGTGCCCGACCTCCTCGACCCCCGGGTCCGACTCCACGTCGTGACCGGCAAGGGCGGGACGGGCAAGACGACGGTCGCCGCCTCGCTGGGACTGGCCCTGGCCCGCAAGGGCCGCCGGGTGCTGCTGACCGAGGTCGAGGGGCGCCAGGGACTGGCCCGGCTCTTCGACGTGGACCCGCTGGGCTTCACGCCCACCCCGCTGGTCCGCCTGGGCGAGGGCGAGCTGCTGGGGATGGCCGTCGACGCCAAGTCCGCGCTGCTGGAGTACCTGGAGATCTTCTACCGCCTGGGTCGGGCCGGACGCACGCTCGACCGGATCGGCGCGGTCGACTTCGCGACCACCATCGCCCCGGGGCTGCGGGACGTGTTGCTGACCGGCAAGGTCTACGACGCCGTGCGCACCCGCCAGGGCAGCCGGCGCGGCGACACGCCGTACGAGTACGACCACGTCGTCCTGGACGCCCCGCCCACCGGTCGGATCGGCAACTTCCTCAACGTCAACGCCGTCGGCGCGGGGCTGGCCAAGGTCGGTCCCATCCACACCCAGGCCGAGTCGGTGATGAAGGTGCTCCGCAGCTCCGTCACCCGGGTGCACCTGGTCACGCTGCTGGAGGACATGCCCGTGCAGGAGACCGCCGACGCCGCCGCCGAGCTGCGCGGGCTCGGCCTGCCCCTGGGCAGCCTGGTGCTCAACCAGGTCCGGCCGCCCCTGCTGGAGCCGGACGAGCTCGGGCTGGCGACCGAGCGACGGTGGGACGTGGCGGCCCTGGCCGACGACCTCGCGGCGCTCGGGGTCGGGGGCCGGCACCCACGGTCGCGGGCGGAGGGCCTGCTCGCCGAGGTCCGGGACCACGCCCTGCGGGTGGAGCGCGAGGCCGAGCTCCGCGAGCGTCTGCTGGGGCTCGCGCTCCCCGTCGTCGAGCTGCCCCAGCTGCCGGCCGGCCGCGGGGGGCTGGACGACTCCGGGGTCCACGAGCTCGCGGACGAGCTGGCATGAGCCCCCGCTCCCGCGCGAAGGACCCCGCCGGCCCCGGGCCGCGCCTGGACGTCGACGCCCTGCTCGACGACCCGTCGGTGCGGGTCGTCGTCTGCTGCGGCTCCGGCGGGGTCGGCAAGACCACCGTCGCCGCGGCGCTGGCGCTGCGCGCCGCCGAGCGGGGACGCCGGGCGGTGGTGCTGACCATCGACCCGGCGCGGCGCCTGGCCCAGTCGCTGGGCCTGTCCGAGCTGGACAACACCCCCCGCCCGGTCGAGGGGGTCCAGGCCACGGGCGAGGGGTTCCTCGACGCGATGATGCTGGACATGAAGCGCACCTTCGACGAGGTCGTCGAGGCGCACGCCACCCCGGAGAAGGCCGAGCAGATGCTCGCCAACCCCTTCTACCAGGCGCTGTCGAGCTCGTTCGCGGGCACGCAGGAGTACATGGCGATGGAGAAGCTCGGTCAGCTGCGCGCGGTCACCGACCCCGACGGCCGCGAGCGCTGGGACCTGATCGTCGTGGACACCCCGCCCAGCCGGTCCGCGCTGGACTTCCTCGACGCACCCGAGCGGCTGGGCTCGTTCCTGGACGGGCGCCTGATCCGGCTGCTGCTCGCCCCGGCCAAGGCCGGCGGGCGCGCGTACGTCCGGGTGCTGTCCAGCATCGCCGGCGGCGTCACGGGCGTCATGAACCGGATCCTGGGCGCCCAGGTGCTCACCGACGTCCAGACCTTCGTCGCCGCGTTCGACACCATGTTCGGCGGTTTCCGGGAGCGGGCGCAGCACACCTACGCCCTGCTGGCCGGCGAGGGCACGGCCTTCGTCGTCGTGGCCGCCCCGGAGGGTGACGCCGTCCGCGAGGCCGGCTTCTTCGTCGACCGGCTCCAGGCCGAGGGCATGCCCCTGGCCGGGGTCGTCGTCAACCGGATGACGACCTCCACGGAGGCCGCGCTGGACAGCGACCGCACCCTGGAGGTCGCCGAGCAGGCCCCGCCCGGCACCCGTCAGGTGCTGTGGGTCCACGCCCGCCGGGTCCGTCGGCTCGAGGCCGAGCGCGAGGTGGCGGCCCGGTTGACCCGGCTGCACCCACCGGTGCCCACCGTCGTGGCCCCCGCCCGACCCCTGGACGTCACGGACCTGGAGTCGCTGCGGGGCGTGGGCGACGACCTGGCCGCCGGTCCCGCCGTCAGCCCCCGGACCAGCACGCCCTGACCCCCGCCGGGGCCCGTGCTCAGCTGGCGCGGGCGTTGGTGCTGCGGCTGTCGTGGCCGACGGAGCCGCGCTGCCGGGGGGCGGCACCGACCCGGCCACCCTCGTGCTCGTCCTTCGCCCGCTCCAGCAGGGTGCGCCACGAGGTCACCCCGGGGTGGTCGCGCAGCCACTGGCGGCGCTCCCGCTCGGTCATGCCGCCCCAGACCCCGAACTCCGTCCGGGTGTCCAGCGCGTGCGCCAGGCACTCGCTGCGTACCGGGCACGCCCGGCACACCAGCTTGGCCTGCTGCTGCGCGGCCCCCTGGACGAACAGCGCGTCCGGGTCCTCGCCCTGGCACGCCCCCTGGCTCGGCCACTCCTCGACCCACGGCATCTCGCGGCCCTCCTTCTCACCCCGGCGGGAGTCCCGCCCGCTGAGGCGCTTGTCGACGAGTCGCTGAGAGGTGCTCAGCGGCTGCACTGGTACGGATTCCAAACTAGGGATGGTGCTGAGCCGGTGACAGGGCCTGATCGACCAGTCCTCGCTCGTCCCTCCGGTCAGTACGTCGTCGACCGAACGGTGGATGGCCCCAGGTCAGGACCTGCTCCCGGACGCACACAGGTTCGGCACGTACCCTGGCCGACATGAGGGATCAGCACCGTGCCGTGATACGCGGCACCGTCGGGGGACGGCAGCAGGCACCAGCAGGGACGGTCCCGGCACGGTTCGCCCGGTCGTTGTCCATGCTCCGCCACGACGACCGGGGCAACGTCGCGACCGGGTTCCTGCGGGTGCTGACGCTGCTGGCGGCCTTCGTGGCGGTGGCGCTGGTGGCCGGGGTGCTGGCCGCCGGGCTGGTCCTCCCCGCGGCCGGCGCCGCCGGGTACCTCACCCGCAGCGGCAGCGACTACTACGAGGACCTCCCCACCGACCTCGAGATCCCCCCGCTGTCGCAGACCTCGAGCATGGTCGCCGCCGACGGCAGCCTGATCGCCACGTTCTTCTCCGAGAACCGCTCCCCCACCTCGCTCAACCGGATGGGCGAGTGGGCCCCCAAGGCCATCATCGCCATCGAGGACGAACGCTTCTACACCCACGGCGGCCTGGACACCCGAGGCACGCTGCGCGCCCTGGGCAACAACGTCCTCGGCGGCTCCCAGCAGGGCGCGTCGACCCTCACCCAGCAGTACGTCAAGCAGGTCCAGCTCGAGTCGGCCGTCTACTCCGGCGACCCCGAGGAGCTCGCCCGGGTCCAGGCCGAGATCAACGCCAGCGGCCCGGAGGGCTACGGCCGCAAGCTCCGCGAGGCCAAGCTCGCCATCTCGCTGGAGGAGGAGCTCACCAAGGACGAGATCCTCGAGCGGTACCTCAACATCGCGAACTTCGGCAACGCCACCTACGGGATCCAGGCCGCTTCGCAGCGCTACTTCAGCGTCAACGCGGAGGAGCTGACCATCCCGCAGGCGGCCATGCTCGCCGGGGTCGTGCAGGCCCCCACCCGCTGGGACCCCCTCGACAACCCGGACAACGCGCTGAGCCGGCGCAACACCGTCCTGTTCAGCATGCTCAGCACCGGGGCCATCACCCAGGCCCAGTACGACGAGGCGTCGGCGTCCGAGCTGGGCCTGGCCCCGCGGGAGACCCAGCGCGGCTGCATCACCTCCGGCGCCCTGGCCTACTTCTGCGACTACGCCGAGCAGCTCATCCTCAACGACCCCGCCTACGGCGAGACCCGCGCGGAGCGGGAGAACCTGCTGCTGCGGGGCGGCCTGCGCATCGAGACGACCATCGACCCGCAGGTGCAGGCGCTGGCCTGGGAGGCGGTCCGGTCCCAGGTGCCCGAGGACGAGCGGGCCGGCGTGGCGATGAGCGTCGTCCAGCCCGGCACGGGTCACATCCTGGGCATGGCGCAGAACCGGGTGTTCGGCGTCGACCCCAGCGACCCCGCCCAGAGCGCGCAGAACTACAACGTCGACGCCCGCTACAACGGCGGCAACGGCTTCCAGCCGGGTTCCAACATGAAGCCCATCGTGCTGGCGGCCTGGCTGGACGCGGGCAACGCGCTGAACGAGCGCGTCCCCGCCCCCCAGCAGCGCACCTTCCAGTACGGGGACTTCACCGTCTGCGGGGAGCGGCTGCGCCCCTACGGCGAGACCTACAGCCCCCGCAACTCCGGCGGCACGGCGTCGTCGGTGACCATCGCCGAGGCGTCGTTCCGCTCGGTCAACACCGCCTACATCGAGATGTCGTCGCGGCTGGACCTGTGCGACATCCGGGACATGGCCACCAAGCTGGGCATCCACCCCGCCGTGGACCCCACGGCGCAGATCCAGCCGCTGCCGTCCATGGCGCTCGGCTCCGCCGAGGTCGCACCCCTCACCATGGCCAACGCCTACGCCACGTTCGCCGCCGAGGGCATCCACTGCGCCCCGACGGCGATCACCCGCATCACCGACCGGACCGGGGCCGACCTGGCCGTGCCCGCGGCCGAGTGCGAGCAGGTCATCGACCAGGAGGTGGCCCGCGGCGTGAACGAGGCGCTGCAGGAGACCCTGGTCCAGGGCACCGCGCGCAGCTCGGACTACGAGGGGCTGGCGGCCGGCAAGACCGGTACGACGAACGACTTCAACGCCGTCTGGTTCTCCGGCTACACCCCCGAGCTCGCCGCGTCCGTCTGGGTCGGCGACCCCGGCACCGACGGCCAGCCGCAGCCGCTCAACTCCTTCGACATCAACGGCGAGCGGTACCGGCAGGTGTTCGGCTCCACGTTGGCGCTGCCCACGTGGGACGCGTTCATGAACCCGGCCAGCGACCTGCTGGGCATCGGCGACACCGAGTTCACCGCCCCCGAGGACGACATCCTCGAGGGGCCCCGGTTCGCGGTGCCGGACGTCGTCGGCGAGGACGCGGACGACGCGGAGGAGGAGCTGACCGCGCTCGGCCTGCGCGTGTCCATCAGCTCCACCGGGCGCTTCTCGGACTCCGTCGATGAGGGCGACGTCGTCGCGCAGAGTCCGTCCTCCGGCTCCCTGCAGCGCTCGGGCGCCACCATCACCCTGACGCTGTCGCAGGGCGAGGAGCCCCCGCCGCCCCCGGAGCCCGAACCCGAGCCGGAGCCCGAGCCGGAGCCGGAGCCCTCGGTGGCGGCCGACATCCCGCCGGCCGAGGGCGAGGTCGAGGCCGAGGCACCGCCGGCCGACGGCTGACCCGGCCGCCCGACGGCGAGGAGCACCTCCGGCCTCGGCTACACTCAGGCGCGCAACGGGCTGTGGCGCAGCTTGGTAGCGCGCCTCGTTCGGGACGAGGAGGTCGTGGGTTCGAATCCCGCCAGCCCGACCACACGAAGGGGCCGATCCGCGAGGATCGGCCCCTTCGTCGTCCCCGAGGTCTCAGGGCAGGGCGCGGGCGCCGGCGCGCACGATGGTGGCCACCGCGAGGGAGTCCACCGAGTCGACGACGACGTGCGGGCTGGACCGCACCAGCGCGTCGTTGAGGACGGACAGCTCGGTGCAGGCCAGGGCCACGGCCTCGGCACCGGCCGCCGCGACCCGGTCCACCACGCCCGCCAGGGCGGTGAGGTCGGCGGGCCGCCCGGCCTTGACCTGGTCGTAGATCACCGCCATGACGAGGGCCTGGTCCGCCGGCGACGGCACGACCGCCTCGGCACCGACCGCGGCAAGCTCGTCGTGGTAGGTCCGGGCAGCCAGGGTGCCGTCGGTGGCCAGCACCCCCAGCCGCGCCAGGCCCGGCACCCGCCGGCGGGCCGCGGCCACGGTGGCCCGGACGATGCCCAGCACGGGGACGCCCGCGGCGGCCTCGACCTGCGGCAGGAACGGCTCGGCGGTGTTGCAGGGCAGCACCACGGCCCGCGCGCCGATACGGACCAGGTCCTGGGCGGACGCCGCCATCACGGGGCCCGGGTCCTCGGTGCTGCGACCCAGCAGGAACGCCGTCCGGTCGGGGATGCTGGAGCGCTGGTGGACCACCAGGTCGACGTGCTCCTGGTCGGTGCGCGCGTCCGTCAGGTGCACCACCCGCTGCAGGAAGTACGCCGTCGCCAGGGGACCCACCCCGCCGACGACCCCGACGAGGGTGCGGCTCACCCGCCGGTGCTCCCGGCGGCCTGCACCACCCGGGAGCGGGCCTGCCCGACCGGGTAGTACCGGGTGAACTTGCGGACCTGGTTCGCGTGGCTGGCCGCCAGGTAGGCGAGGCGACGAGGGTTACGCTCGGGGGCGTACCAGAGCGGGTTGTGGACCTGGCCCGCGCGGTAGGCGGCCCGGACCCGCCCCCGCAGACCCTCGTCGGTGACGTAGCGCAGCAGCAGCGCCCGGGGCAGGACGGTGAACAGGTGCCCGGGGACCGCCTGGGTGCGCCCGCCCGGGGCGAACGGCTCCAGACCCAGGACGTGCTCCCGCACGTACGGACCCACCGGGTCGACCTGACCGGCGGCGACGTAGAAGTTGCTGCGACCCAGGCGGGGGTTGAGCTCGAAGAACACCGTCCGACCCGTCCGCGGGTCGTGCTTGAGGTCGAAGTTCGCCCACCCGGTCCACCCGACGTGGGCGAGCATCCGGCGGGCGTGCTCGACGGACACCTCGTCGGTGTCGGTGAGGATCGCGGCCGGGTTGCCGATGGCGCTGGGGGCGTGCTCCTCGAGCAGGACGTGACCGAAGGAGGAGTACCGGACCACCGAGCCGGCGTCGGCGTAGGAGGTCAGGATCCGCATGCCGGAGTCGTCACCGGGGATCAGGTCCTGGACGAGGAACGAGTCGCGGTACCCGGCGTCGCGGACCCGGCGCAGCAGGTCGAGCAGGTCCTCGCGGGTGGGCACGACGAAGCCCTTGCTCTTCCCGGCGAACGACACGGCGTGGTAGGCGACGGTGCTGGCCGCCTTGGCGAAGACGGGGAACGTGAGGGAGGACGTGTCGACGTCGACCGGCTCGGCCAGGTCGACGACGACGGTCCGGGGGTGGGGGACGTCGAGCTCCGCGCAGAGCTCGCTGAAGGACGCCTTGTCGGTCATCCGCTGCAGCAGCGGACGCTGGACGTACGGGACGACGACGTGGGCCCCGAGCCGGTCCCTCACCCCGACCAGCAGCGACACCAGCCGGTCGGCGCTGGCGATGACGAGCCCGGGGACACCGTCGTCGGGGACGAGCTCGCGCAGCAGGGTGACCAGGACGTCCGGGTCCTCGATCCGCGGCTCGACCACGTGACGGAGGATGCGGGAGCGGCCCATCAGCCCCGTCGACGCGGTGGAGACCACCACCGCTCGTACCCCGTGGTTCTCGTGGAAGTGCCGCGCCAGGCTGTAGGCGCCGATGTCCCCGCCCAGCACCACCGGGCGGAACGCCGCCGTGTCCTGCACCGCTCCTCCAGCTCGTGTCACCCGCGGACGCCGTCCGGCGTCCCTCCCTCGCCGGCCCCGCTGACACGCCGGGGCTCGACCCGGACCACCGTACCGTCGAGCCGTCGCCCCCCGGACCCGGACGACGAGGCCGCCCGTCAGACCCGGGGCACCAGCGTCAGCAGCGAGGCCTCCGGCCGGCAGGCGAGCCGCACCGGGGTGAACGGGCTCGTCCCCAGCCCGGCGCTCACGTTGACCCAGGACGACCGCGGCGCGCTGAAGCCGTCGCGGGCCGGCACGTCGGAGGGCCACGCGAACAGGCCCTTCGCGTACCGGGGCGGCAGGTCGCAGTTGGTCACCAGCGCACCGAACCCGGGCACGCACACCTGGCCGCCGTGGGTGTGACCGGCGAGCACCAGGTCGGCCCCGTCCTCGGCCATGGCGCTGAGCACGCGCCGGTAGGGGGCGTGGCTCACCCCGATGCGGAGCCCGCTGGCCCGGCGGCCGTGCTCCGGCGGGGGCATCCGGTCCCGCCGCAGGTGGGGGTCGTCCACCCCGACGAAGCGCACCGTGCGGCCCAGCAGCTGCAGGGTGCCGCGGGCGTTGTCCAGGTCGAGCCAGCCCGCCCCGGTGAGCGCACCGGTCAGGTCGGCCGTCGGCAGCGGTGTGGGCCGGAGGTCCAGCTCGCTGGGCCCGAGGAAGTAGCGCAGCGGGTTCCGTAGCTCGGGCGCGTGGTAGTCGTTGGACCCCAGCACGAACACGCCCGGCCGCTCCAGGAGCCCGCCGAGGGCCGCCAGCACGGTGGGCACCGCGTCGACGTGGGCGAGCATGTCGCCGGTGACCACGGTCAGGTCGGGCTCCAGCGCGGCGAGGCCCGCGACCCAGTCCCGCCGGTGGGTGTTCCGGGGCGTCAGGTGCAGGTCGGACAGGTGCAGCACCCGCAGCGGCGCCGCCCCGGGCTCCAGGACGGGGACGTCGACGCGCCGCAGGGCGTGGGCGCGGGCCTCCAGCAACGACCAGCCCAGGACCCCGGCGCCGGTCAGCACCGTCGCCCCGGCCAGGCGTGCGGCCCGGCGGGCGCCGCGCCGGGTGCGACCTGGACCTTGGCCGCCGGGGCCGTCGGGGCCGGTGCGGCCGGGGCGGGTCACGCCCCGGCCCGCCGCCCCGTCAGCTCGGCCGCGACCAGCTCGGCGATCTCCGCGGTGTTCAGCGCCGCGCCCTTGCGCAGGTTGTCACCGCTGACGAACAGGTCGAGCGTGTTGGGGAAGTCCAGCGCCTGGCGGATCCGACCGACGTAGGTGGGGTCCTGCCCGACCACGTCGGCCGGCGTCGGGAACTGCCCGTTCGCGGGGTCGTCCTGCACCACGACGGTCGGAGCCTGCTCGAGCTCGGCCCGGGCCTCGTCGGCGGTCAGCGCCTCGGCGAAGGTGGCGTGGACCGCGAGGGAGTGCGTCGTGACGACCGGCACCCGCACGCAGGTCGCCGACACCTTGAGGTCGTCGATCCCGAGGATCTTGCGGGACTCGTTGCGGACCTTGAGCTCCTCGCTGGACCAGCCGTCGTCCTTGAGGCTGCCCGCCCACGGCACGACGTTCATGGCCAGCGGCGCCCCGAACGGGAAGCGCCCGTCGACGCCGTCGTCCAGCGCGTCGGCCACCGCGCGGCGGACGTCGCCCGGCGCGGTGCCCAGGGTGTCGTCCGCGGCCACGACCCCGAGCTCGGCGCGGAGCCGGTCGACCCCGGGCTTGCCCGCCCCGGACGCCGCCTGGTAGCTGGACACGACCAGCTCGGTGAGCCGCCAGCGCCGGTGCAGCGCACCGAGGGCCGCCATCATGGTCAGGGTCGTGCAGTTGGGGTTGGCGATGATGCCCTTGGGACGGTGCGCGACGGCCTCGGGGTTGACCTCGGGCACGACCAGCGGGACGTCGGGGTCCATCCGGAACGCGCCGGAGTTGTCGACCACGACCGCACCGCGCGCGGCGGCGACGGGCGCCCAGTCGGCGCTGATCTCGTCGGGCACGTCGAACATGGCCACGTCCACGCCGTCGAACACCCCCGGCGACAGGGCCTTGACCTCGACGCCCTCGCCGCGGACCTGCAGCACGGTGCCGGCGGAGCGGGCCGAGGCGATCAACCGGATCTCGCCCCACACGTCGGGACGGCTGCTGAGGATGTCGAGCATGACGGTGCCGACGGCGCCGGTCGCGCCGACCACGGCGAGGGTGGGCCTGCGGCCGGTGGTGGCGCCGCCGGTCGGGCTGCTGGTGGTGGTGGTCATCGTCCTCAGCGTCCTGTCCCGCCGTACACGACGGCCTCGATCTGGTCGGCGTCCAGCTGGAACGCCGTGTGCACCGCGCGGACGGCGTCGTCCACCTTGTCGGCGTGGGTGACGACCGAGATCCGGATCTCGGAGGTGGAGATGACGTCGATGTTGACGCCCGCCTCGGCCAGCGCGGCGAAGAACGTCGCCGAGACGCCGGGGTGGCTGCGCATGCCGGCACCGACGAGCGAGACCTTGCCGATCTGGTCGTCGTACTGCAGCCGGGTGAACCCGATCTCCGACTGCACGCCCTGCAGGGTGTTCATGGCGTCGGCACCGTCGGTCTTGGGCAGCGTGAACGACACGTCGGTCAGACCCGTCTGCGCGGCCGACACGTTCTGCACGATCATGTCGATGTTGACGCCGGCGCGGGCGACCTCCTGGAAGATCGCGGCCGCCTTGCCCGGGACGTCGGGGACGCCGACGACGGTGATCTTGGCCTCGCTGCGGTCGTGCGCGACGCCGGCGATGATGGGCTGCTCCATGCTGCGCTCCTCACTGGGGGCCCCATCCGGCCGTCGGGCCGGGGGATCGAACATGCTGCCGGTGACGGTGGTGCCGGTGCGGTCGGAGAACGAGCTGCGCACGTGCACGGGGATGCCGTAGCGGCGGGCGTACTCCACGCAGCGCAGGTGCAGGATCTTGGCGCCGTTGGCGGCCAGCTCCAGCATCTCCTCGTAGGTGACGGTGTCGAGCCGGCGGGCGGTGGCCACGATCCGCGGGTCGGCGCTGAACACGCCGTCCACGTCGGTGTAGATCTCGCAGACGTCGGCCTCGAGGGCCGCGGCCAGCGCCACGGCCGTGGTGTCCGAGCCGCCACGACCGAGCGTGGTGATGTCCTTGGTGTCCTGGCTGACGCCCTGGAACCCGGCGACGATCGCGATGGCGCCCTCCTCGAGCGCCGTGCTGATCCGCCCGGGCGTGACGTCGATGATCCGGGCCTTGCCGTGGCTGGAGTCGGTGATGACCCCGGCCTGCGACCCCGTGAACGAGCGCGCCTCGTGACCCAGGTTCTGGATCGCCATGGCCAGGACCGCCATGCTGATCCGCTCACCGGCGGTCAGGAGCATGTCCAGCTCCCGGCCGGGCGGGGTCGGGGTGACCTGCTCGGCCAGCTCCAGCAGCTCGTCGGTGGTGTCGCCCATGGCGGACACGACCACGCACACCTTGTTGCCGGCCTGCACCGTACGGACGATGCGCTGGGCGACGCGCTTGACGGCGGCGGCGTCGCTGACGCTGGACCCGCCGTACTTCTGCACGACCACACCCATGGGACGGACCACCTCCGAGGCTCTGGGACGTCAGCCGTCCCGCGCTCCCCCGCTCGGGTGGAGGCGGCCGGAGTCTACCGAGGCTCCCCCACCCTCGATCCGCGGTGCTGCATGCTGGGCGCATGACCGGCTCGGACGGCGCATCGCAGGCGGACGGGATCCAGGTGGTCGGGGTCCGTCGCTCGTTCGGTCCCGTGCACGCCGTCGTCGACATGAGCCTCGCGGCACCCGCGGGGCAGGTCACGGCCCTGGTCGGGCCGAACGGCTCCGGCAAGACCACGCTCATGCTGATGGTCGCCGGTCTGCTGGCCCCCGACGCCGGCACGGTCCGCGTGGCCGGGGCCGACCCCGCCGGCGAGGGCGCGGCGGTCCGGGCCCGGCTGGGCTGGATGCCCGACGTGTTCGGCGCCTGGGACGCGCTGACCGTCGTGGAGCACCTGCAGGTGTTCGCCCGGGCCTACCGGGTGCCGCCCGCGGTGGCCGAGGTCCGGGTGCACGAGCTGCTGCACCAGGTCCGGCTGGGCGACCTGGCCGGCGCCCCGGCCCGGGTGCTGTCCCGCGGGCAGAAGCAGCGGCTCGGGCTGGCCCGGGCCCTGGTGCACGACCCGGAGGTGCTCGTGCTGGACGAACCCGCTTCCGGCCTGGACCCCGGTTCACGCGTGGAGCTGCGCCACGTGCTGCGGGCCCTGGCCGAGCGGGGTCGGTGCGTCCTGGTCAGCTCCCACGTCCTCAGCGAGCTCGACGAGCTCGCCGACAGCGCCGTCTACGTCCTCGACGGGCGGACCGTGGCCCCCGAGGCCCTCGCGAGCGCCCACGCCCGGTCCGGCTGGCGGCTGCAGGGCCCGGACCGGACCGCCCTGGTGACCGCCCTGGCCGCGCGCGGGCTGCACCCCGTCGACGGACCGGCCGGTGCGCTGGACCTCGCCCTGCCCGACGAGCAGCAGGCGGCCGACCTGCTCACCGACCTCGTCACGTCGGGGGTCCGGTTGAGCCACTTCGCGCCCACCGCCGGCCGGATCGAGCAGACGTACCTGGGGCTCACCGGCCCCGACGGCGGGAGGGCCGAGCGGTGAGCGCACCCACGGGCGAGGTCGGGCCGGGCCGCAGCGCGGAGGCGCCGCCGACCTCCTGGGACCGGCCGACCGGCGGCACCCCGACGTGGCGGGTGTCCCGGCACGGGGTGGGGACGGTGGCCTGGCTGGAGCTGCGTCGGCTGATGCGGGCCCGACGGTGGCTGGTGGCGTGGGCGGCGTGGACCACGTTGGTGACCGGGCTGTGCGGTCTGGTGGTGCTGTCGACGGTGACCCTGGGCGGCGCGATCACCGCGGGCACCGGCACGGTGCTGTTCGGCGTCACGGTGCTGGTGGTGCTGTCGTTCGGCCTGCTGGTCGCCCCCGGGCTCGCCGCCACGAGCATCAACGGTGACAGCCGCGACGGGACGCTGGCCACGCTGCAGGTGACGCTGCTGAGCCCCGCCGAGATCGCCGTCGGCAAGCTGCTCGCGGCCTGGTGCGGCACCCTGGCGCTGCTCGCCGGGGCCCTGCCGTCGCTGGTCGTCGCGTTCGCCCTCGGCGGCACCAGCCTGACCCGGCTGCTGGTGATCGTGCTGCTGGTGGGGGTGTCGCTGGCCGTGGTGACCGCCGTCGGGCTGGGCCTGTCGGCCGTGGTCGTCCGGCCGGTCGCGAGCGTCGTGCTGTCGTACCTCGTGGCGTTCTGCCTGGCCGTGGTCTCGCCGTTGCTCGTGCCGTTGTCCTCGGCGCTGCTGACCACGACGGAGACCGTCACCTACGTCGAGCCCGCGGGCTACGACCCGGACACCGGCCGGCCCACCGACTGCGTGGAGCGCCGCTCGCAGGAGAGCCTCCCGCGCACCGACCTGACCTGGTGGCTGCTGGTCACCAGCCCGTACGTGGTGGTCGCCGACGCCGCCCCGCTGCAGCCCGACCTCGACCCTGCCTCGGGGTCCGACGTGCTGCGCGGTCTCGGCGACGTGTCGCGGGAGGCCCGCCTGGGTCCCGACCTGTCGGTGGACTGGTGCAGCGAGCTGGACGACCGGGCCCGCGCGGCGGAGCGCGCCGCGCTGCCCCCGGTCTGGCCGTGGGGCCTGGCGTTCTACGCCGTCCTCGTGGCCGGGTCCACGGCCCTGGCCGTCCGCCGGCTGCGCACCCCGGTCGGCCGGCTCCCCGTCGGCCAGCGCATCGCCTGACCGGGTGCCCTCAGCGGGCGTGCAGGGCCTCGAACTCGGCCTCGGCGGCCACGTCGGCGTCCACGTCGAGCCGGGCGTGGGCCATGAGCGAGACGAGGGCCCGCTGGGCGGCGGTGCCGCGCTGGCCCCAGGTGGCCAGGTAGGCGAACTGCCACCACCACAGCGCCTCCGCGACCCGTCCGGCCTCGAGGTGCCGCAGCCCGTAGGCCAGGTCAGACGCCACCTGGGTCAGGTCGTCGGCGAGGCTGCCGATGGCGACGTCGGAGCCGCCCTGCGGGTCGACGGTCTCGGTGTAGGTGTCCTGGTCCCCGAGCGCCGCGACCAGGCCCAGGCGCAACGGGTCCATGTCCGGCTCCGGCCCGGTGTCGGGTTCGAACCGGTCGGCCGGCACGACGTCGCGCGTGGCCCCCAGCCGGGCGCCGACGGCCAGGATCCGCGACAGCGCCAGGTGCAGCAGGGGGATCGCCGCGCCCTCGCCGTCACCGGCGGCCACGTGGGTCGTGGTGTCGAGGAAGGCCTGGACCTCGGCCGCCACCTCGACCGCCAGGGACACGTCGCCCTCGCTGACGCGGCTCGTGGTGCCCGTCGTGCCGTCACCGGTGTCAGACATCGATCAGTCTCCGTCCCTCGAACGCCCTCCCGAGCGTCACCTCGTCCGCGTACTCCAGGTCTCCACCCACAGGGAGGCCGCTGGCCAGCCTGGTCACCCGCAGCCCCATCGGCCTGACGAGGCGGGCCAGGTACGTCGCCGTGGCCTCGCCCTCCAGGTTCGGGTCGGTGGCCAGGATCAGCTCGGTGACCTGGTCCGAGGCCAGCCTGCCCATCAGCTCTCGGATGCGCAGTTCGTTGGGGCCGATGCCGTCGATGGGGCTGATCGCGCCGCCGAGCACGTGGTAGAGCCCGCGGAACTCCCGCGTCTTCTCGATGGCCACGACGTCGCGGGGCTCCTCGACGACGCAGATGACGGCCGGGTCGCGGCGGGGGTCGCGGCAGATCCGGCAGCGCTCCTCCTCGGACACGTTGCCGCAGACGTCGCAGAAGCGGACCCGGGCCTTGACCTGCGCGAGCACCTCCGACAGCCGGGTCACGTCCTCCGGGTCGGCCTGGAGCAGGTGGAAGGCGATGCGCTGCGCCGACTTGGGACCGACGCCGGGCAGGCGTCCGAGCTCCTCGATCAGGTCAGCGACCACTCCTTCGTACACCCCGTGAGACTACGGCGCCCGGCACCCCCGCCGCGCCCGGCCGCGGGGTCGGCCTCAGGTGCCGTCCGTGCGGTCGTCCTGGATCACCTGCGCGCCGAGCAGCCGGGTGAGCACGTCGGTGCCGTGGCCCGAGCCGTCGACGTCGGCGCTCGGGTCGTCGCGGGACACGACGTCGTCCACGGCTGGTTCCGGCGCGATCGGCTCGACCCGTGGACGGGTGCGGGCCGGGGCCTCCTGCACCGCCGGTGCCCCCGGGTCGCCCCCGCCCGGGGCGGCGGGTCGGGCCGCGGACGGCACCGTCCGGGCGCTGGGGCCGGTGACGACGGGCCACCCGTCCGCGCCCAGGGGGGCCGGGCCGTCGTCGGGACCGGGGTCGGGCTCGGCGGGGCCGGGGTCGACGGGCGGGGCCCCCCCGGCACCACGGCCCCCGACGACCCCGACCGCCTTGCGCTCGACGCCCAGGGTCTCGACCAGGGCCTCCTTGACGCAGTCGGAGTGGCCACGCTGGTTGAACGCGTCGGCCAGCCCCTGGGTGGGGAAGCCGAGGGTGAGGCTCTGGCCGTCCAGGGCCAGGACCTGGGCGTTCTCGCTGACCAGGGTCCAGGTCAGCCGTCGGATGGTGCGGAGCCGGTCGACCACCTGGTCCCAGGTCCGACGGACGACCTCGACCGTGACACCGCCTGCGTCGGTCCCGCCGTCGGGCCCGGACCCCGCCGGGGGCGGGGTCGGGGGGGCCTGCGTCGGGGGCCGGTCCGCCGGGCCGTCGGACCGCGGTGCGGCGGGCTCCCGCGGTGCGGCGGGCTCCCGCGGTGCGGCGGGGTCCCGCGGTGCGGCGGGGTCCCGTCGCGCGGCGGGGTCCCGAGGTGCGGCGGGGTCCCGTCGCGCGGCGGGGTCCCGAGGTGCGGCGGGGTCCTGCGGTGCGGCGGGCGCCCGCGGTGCGGCGGGGTCCTGCGGTGCGGCGGGCGCCCGCGGTGCGGCGGGGTCCTGCGGTGCGGCGGGCGCCCGCGGTGCGGCGGGGTCCTGCGGTGCGGCGGGCGCCCGCGGTGCGGCGGGGTCCCGCGGTGCGGCGGGTGCCCGTCGCGCGGCGGAGGCCCGAGGTGCGGCGGGGTCTCGTCGCGCGGCGGGGTCCCGAAGTGCGGCGGGGTCCCGTCGCGCGGCAGGGTCCCGAGGTGCGGCGGGGTCCTGCGGTGCGGCGGGCTCGCCGGAGCGCTCGGCGGTCCGGTCCGAGGGCGCCGGGGCCGTCCTGGGGTCGAGGGGTCGACCGGCGGTGGCCGGCCAGTCCGGGGTCGCAGGGGTCCCGGCGGTGGAGCCCGGCGCCCCGGCCGCGTCGCGTGGACGCGGCTCGGGCGGGGTCTGGTGGTCCGGGCGCTGCTGGGTGGCGGGCTGCTGCTGAGGGGGCGGTGCTGTCGGCCGGGTCGCCCGCTGCGGCTCAGGCTGCCGCGGCTCGGAATGCCGCGGCTCGGGCGGCCGCGGCTCGGACGGCTGCGGCTCAGGCTGCCGCGGCTCGGAATGCCGCGGCTCGGGCGGCCGCGGCTCGGACGGCTGCGGCTCAGGCTGCCGCGGCTCGGAATGCCGCGGCTCGGACAGCCGCGGCTCGGACGGCCGCGGCTCAGGCTGCCGGGGCTCAGGCTGCGCTGCCGGCGCCGACCGCGGCTGGGGCCGCGGCAACGCCCCGCCCTCGCCCAGCGCCGCCAGCTGACGCTCCAGCCGCTCGACCCGGGTCGGCACCGCACCGTCGTCGTCGGCCCCCACGACGAGCAGCCGCGCGACGAGCAGCTCCAGGAGCAGGCGCGGGCTGGTGGCGCCCGCCATCTCACCCAGGGCGGCGGCGACCACGTCGGCGGCCCGGGACAGCTCGGCGTGGCCGAACCGCGAGGCCTGGTGCCGGAGCCGCTCGAAGGCGTCCTCGGGGACCTCGGGCAGCACCGCGGCCGCCCCCTCGCCCACCCGCGACACGATGACCAGGGTCCGTAGCCGCTCGAGCAGCTCGTTGGTGTAGCGGCGCGGGTCGTGGCCGGACTCCACGGCGTGGTGCACCGACGCGAACGCCGCGGCCCCGTCGACCGCGGCGAGCGCGTCGACCAGGTCGTCCAGCAGCGACTCCGGGACGTAGCCGAGCAGGTTGGTGGCCAGGTGCACGTCGACGTCGCCGTCGGCACCGGCGATCAGCTGGTCCAGCACCGACATCGAGTCCCGCACCGACCCGCCGCCGGCGCGGATGACCAGCGACAGCGCGGCCGGCTCGACGGTGACCCCCTCGCGGCGGCAGACGTCCTCGAGGTGCTGCAGCAGGCGGGCGGGCGGCACCAGCCGGAACGGGAAGTGGTGGGTCCGGGAGCGGATGGTGCCGAGGACCTTCTCCGGCTCGGTGGTCGCGAACACGAACACGACGTGCTCCGGCGGCTCCTCGACCACCTTGAGCAGGGCGCTGAACGCGTCGGTGGTGATCTGGTGCGCCTCGTCGATGATGACGACCTTGTACCGGTCGCGGACCGGGAAGTTGGCCACCCGCTCGCGCAGGTCCCGGGCGTCGTCGATGCCGCGGTGGCTGGCGGCGTCGATCTCGATGACGTCGAGGCTGCCGGTGCTGCCGTTGGCCAGGTCCACGCAGGACGGGCACTGCCCGCACGGCGTGGGGGTGGGCCCCTGGACGCAGTTGAGCGAACGCGCGAGGACCCGGGCGCTGGTCGTCTTGCCGCAGCCGCGCGGGCCGGAGAACAGGTAGGCGTGGTTGATCCGCCCCTTGGCCAGGGCGGCCGTGATGGGGGTGATGGCGTGGTCCTGGCCGACGACCTGCTCGAACGTGTCCGGGCGGTACCGGCGGTACAGGGCGAGGATCGGACGCGCCTCGTCTGCCATGGCCGTCACCTTACGGCGAGCGCCGGACACCCCGCCGCCGTCGGTCCCCAGGCCGGCTCCCGCCGGCCCAGGACGGCCCCGTCCTGGTGGCCAGGCCCGCACCCCGCACAGATCAGTCGCGCGTGCCGACCGGCATCTCGACCGTCGTCCGCTCCCCGCGACGCCCGTAGTAGAGGATCCCGACCGCCAGCGAGAACACCAGCAGCGCGGTCATCCCGAGCAGCAAGGGGGTCGGGCCCGTCGCGGCGATGAGCGGGATGGCGGCCGCGGTGATGAGCCCGCCGCCGAAGAACGGCTCGAACGCGAGCTGCTTGTAGCCGAACGCCTCCATGGCCGGGGTCTTGCCGTCCGGGTCGGCGACCTTGATCAGGATGATGCCCGTCGCGGTGACCCCGAGGGACTGGCCCAGGTCGCCGATCCCGCGCTCGAACCAGAAGTTGGGGATCATGCGCTGCGCGAGGAACGCGAACACACCGAAGTTCCAGGCCAGGCCGGCCCCGGCCAGCAGCAGGAACGGGACCAGGTTGTCGGCGATGGCCTGGATCGACAGCGTGGCGAGGGCGCTGACGATGAGCAGGTCCAGGGCGATGCCCTGCAGCCGCAGCATCATCTGCCGGTCGATGATGCCGGTGCGGTCGAACTTGTCGGCGAACACCTGCACCGCGACACCGCCCAGCATCGCCAGGGGGAACAGCGGGACGAACGCGAAGATCTCGATGGTGTCGGCCCACAGCAGGGTCTCCAGCGCCTGCAGCCCCTCGAGCAGGGCCGCCCCGATGAGGATGGCCACCGCGACGATCGCGAAGTGGATGGCCAGCGGCTCGATGGACGCGCTGCGCACGGTCATGAACGCGGCCGGCGGCTGGTCCTTCTCGTACAGACCACGCTGCTCGGCCAGCGACGCCTTGGCGTCGCTCTCCAGCACCACCGCCCGCCCGGTCCGCACGCCCCAGTTGATGATGGCGATGCCCACCACGACGCCGGACACCACGCCCACGGTGGCCAGGCCGAGCGCGAGGTCCTGCCCCTCGGCGAACCCCAGCTCGGCGAGGGTGTCGCCCAGCCCGGCCGCGGTGCCGTGGCCGCCCTCGAAGCCGATCTCGATGAGCGCCCCGGAGATCGGGCTGAGCCCGAACACCGGCACGAGCACCAGGATCGCCAGCAGCAGGCCGATGACGTACTGCCCCGACGCCATCGTGACCCCGAGGGCCAGCTGTGGTCCGGCCAGGTCCGCGGCGTCCTTGACCTTGGGGATCTTCTCGCCCAGGAACAGGGTCGCGAAGACGACCGAGATCAGCAGCCCGGGCAACGACGACCACACCTCGAGGAACGAGGCCGGCCAGAGCCCGCCGCCCAGCAGGGAGTCCTCGCCCGCCCCCAGGGCCACCGCGGCGGCGCCGACGACCTCCGGCCCGACCAGCAGCGCGATGAACCCGCCGATGATGGAGCTGGGCAGGAAGAGCTTCTGCGCCGTGCGCGACCTGATCCGGATCAGCTTGGCGACGAGCAGCAGCACCCCGAGCACGAGCAGGCTGAGCCCGATGGTCTCCGGCGACATGGTGGTCCCCCGTCCGTAGTGGCCGCCCACCTTCCCGGCTGGCACCGCCCGTGACAAGACCGCCACGCATCGTGCCCGGTGGTGGTCTACCGGCCGGTCACCCCGTCCAGGTAGTACCAGCGACCCCCCTCGCGGACGAAGCGGCTCACCTCGTGCTGGGACCCCCGCCCCCCGGGCGAGCGGTGGAAGGCCTCGAACGCCACGGTCCCCTCGTCGTCGAACATGCCGCCCGCGGTGGTGGCCAGGACGTCCAACCGGTACCAGCGCAGGTCCGGGTCGAGCTCGAGCGACGACGGACGGGTGCTGCGGTGCCAGGTCCGCAGCAGGTGCCCCACGTCCCCGACGGCGAAGGCGCTGTAGCGCGAGCGCATCAGCTGCTCGGCCGTGACGGCTCGGGAGTGGTCGACGTGGACGGGCCGGCAGCACCGGTCGAGGGGCAGTCCGCTCGAGCAGGGGCAACGTTCCATGACGGCATCATGGGGCCGCTCCGGTGGACCGCCGACCCCCGGGACCTCCGTAGTCTCGACCGGTGACGACTCCCCTGGACGACCTGACCCGAGCCCCCGACGTCCAGGCCCCGAACCTGGTGGCGGTCGACGCCACGGACCGCTTGCTGCTCGACACGGCCGCCGAGACGGTGGCGGACCTGGCCCCGGGGCAGGTCGTCGTGGTCGACGACCAGTACGGGGCGCTGACCGTCGGGCTGGCCGCCCTGCACGGCGCCACCGGGGTGCGGGTGCACACCGACCGGCTGACCGGCGAGCTGGCCCTGGCGACCAACGCGGCCCGTACGGGGGTCACCGACGCCTACTCCGTGCACGGGCTCGACGCCGGTCTGCTCGGCGGCGCGCGACTGGTGCTGCTCCAGCTGCCCCGGAGCCTGTCCGCCCTGGACGAGGTCGCCGCCGCGGTGGCCCGGTGGGCCGCGCCCGACGTGACGCTCCTGGCCGGCGGCCGGGTCAAGCACATGACCCGGGCGATGAACGAGGTGCTGGCCCGTCACTTCGACGACGTGACCGCGGGCCTGGGCCGGCAGAAGTCGCGGGTGCTGACCGCTCGCGGGCCCCGGCCGGCAGCCGACGGGACCGCGACGTACCCCGAGACCGAGCACCACGCCGACTACGACCTGACCGTCGCCGCGCACGGGGCCGCCTTCGCCGGCACCAAGGTGGACCTGGGCACCCGGTTCCTGCTGGAGCACCTGCCGCGCATGAAGCCCGACGCCGTGGACGTCGTCGACCTGGGGTGCGGGACCGGCCTGGTCGCGTGCGTGGTCAAGCGCGCCCGGCCCGCCACGCACGTCCTCGCCACGGACGAGTCCGCGGCCGCCGTGGCCTCGACCCGCGCCACCGCGGCGGCGAACGGGCTCGAGGTCGCCGTGGTGCGCGACCTGGGCCTGTCGCAGCAGCCCGACGCCAGCGCCGACCTGGTCCTGCTCAACCCGCCGTTCCACTCCGGCGCCACCGTGCACCCCGGCGTCGCCCGACCGCTGTTCGCCGAGGCCGCGCGGGTGCTGCGCCCCGGTGGCGAGCTGTGGACGGTCTACAACTCCCACCTCGAGCACAAGGCGACGCTGGCCGGGATCGTCGGGCGGACCGAGCAGATGGGCCGCAACAAGACGTTCACGGTGACGCGCTCGGTCACCGCCTGAGCCACGACGCGCGAGAGGCCCGCCCTGCAGGTGGCAGTGACGGGCCTCTCGACCGCGGAGGATGGGGGATTTGAACCCCCGAGGGCGTTAACCCAACACGCTTTCCAAGCGTGCGCCATAGGCCGCTAGGCGAATCCTCCGTCGGTAAGGGTACTGGAGGTCCGGCGGCACTCGGTCCGCCCCGGGCGCCGCCCACGGGCGTGCACCGGCAGCCGCTCCCGGTTGCTACCCTCGTGGACGACCCCCCGTGTGGCGGCACCCTGCTGAACTCCCCCAGGGCCGGAAGGCAGCAAGGGTACGTGGGCTCTGCTGGGTGCACGGGGGGTCCTTCGTGCGCCGGTGACCTGCACCCGCGGCAACGATCCGATGTCGATCGGTGTCCTCCGAAGCGGGGACGGGGAGATCCCGCCCGGTCGTCGTATCCTCGGGCCGTGATCTTCAAGCGGGTGGGCCACGTGCGTCCGTACCCGGACCACGGCCGGTACTCGGCCAAGGACTGGGCCGACGTGCCGCCTCGCCCTGTCCGCCTGGTCGAGCTGGTCACCACCAAGCGCACGCTGGACCTGGAGCAGCTGCTCGACGAGGACTCGACGTTCTTCGGCGACCTGTTCCCGCACGTCGTGCAGTGGCGCGGCGAGCTGTACCTGGAGGACGGCCTGCACCGGGCGGTCCGCGCGGCCCTCGGGCAGCGAGCAGTCGTCCACGCCCGCGTGCTGGTGCACGAGGGCTAGGCCGGAGGACCCCGACATCTTCAACCGCAGACGCCCCGAGCCGCCGCCGGAGCCGGACTGGGACGACCCCCTGTGGGTGCCCCAGCCGGTCGAGCGCTGGATCGAGCCCGAGGAGATCGTCCACCGGCAGCGACGTCGTCGTGGTCGTTGGCGAGCGCTCCGCCACGCCGTCGTCCTCCTCATGATCATCCTCGCCGTGGGCGGGGTGGGCGTGGCCGCCGGCGGGGCGGTGCTCGGTCGCTGGGACCTGCCGTGGTCCCCCGCCCCGAGCAACCAGGCCTCCGCCACGGCCGAGCCGTCGACCGCCGCGCTGGCCTGCGAGCCGGCCGTCGTCACGCCCGCCGGGGTCGCCGGGACCAGCGTCGAGGTGCTGAACGCGACCTCGCGCAGCGGGCTGGCCGGCACCGTCGGCGACGAGCTCGAGGTCCGTGGCTTCACGGTGGTCGACGTCGGCAACTTCGCCGGCCCCGTGGCCGAGCCGGCCCAGGTGCGGTTCCCGGCCGGGGCCGAGCCCGCCGCCCTGGCCGTGGCCGCGCACCTGGAGGGCGCCGTCGTCGTGGCGGACCCGCAGGTCACGGTGGTCACCGCCGTGCTCGGGGACGCCTGGACCGGGGTCGCGACGCTCGACCAGGCCGTGGCGACCGCCCAGGTGCCGCAGCCGTCGGTCATCGCCTGCGCCGCCGGCGCGGAGGCCGAAGCCGTCGGCTGAGCGGTCCCCGGCTCTCAGCCGGTCTGGCCCGCCCGGTCCCCCAGGACCGGCAGCGTGGTCTTCTCCCGGTGCTCCAGCACCAGCGACGTGTGCTCGGCCACCACGTTGTCGAAGGAGGCGATGTCGTTGAGCAGCCGCTCGCCCAGGCTGGTCACGTCGGCCGCGGACAGGTGCACCAGCACGTCGTAGGTGCCCGTGGTCAGGCTGATGCCGACCGTCTCGTCCAGCTGCCAGACGGCGTCGATGAACGCGGCCACGACCTCGCTGCTCTTGGGCTGCAACCGGACCGACACGACCGCGCGGACGGTGCGCCCCAGCGCCCGGTGGTCGACGACGGCGTGGTACCCCGTGATGACGCCGGCCTCCTCGAGGCGACGCACCCGGGCCAGCATCGTCGACGGCGCGACCCCGGCCAGGTCCGCCAGCGCCTTGTTGGACCGACGGGCGTCGCGCTGGAGCTCGGCGAGGACGAGCCGGTCCAGCGCGTCGAGGGCTAGGGGCATGACCTGACGCTAGTCGGGCGCCCCGGGCGTGAGCGCACGGCCGGTCGGCCCGGGGCCGCGGCGCAGGCCCCGACGACTGTCGTCACCGTGGGTGCACCCCCGGGGTGTGCCCACCTCGCGCCGTGCTCCCAGACACCCCGGCGCTCAGCCGCCGTACCCGGCCATCGCCTCCTGGACCGCCACCCGGTACTCCGCGACGCGACGTTCCTTGAGCGCCTCGTAGCCGCGGACGGTGTCGGCCATCCCGGCGATCTCGACCGCTCGCGCGTGGCTGCCGGCGGACAGGCCCGCCACCAGGCGTGCGACGAGCCCGACGTACTCGCCGACCAGCGCGCGCTCGGTACGACGCATCTCGGTCGCCCCGAACGGGTCGAGCCGGGTGCCCCGCAGCCGCTTGCCCCGCGCCAGCGCCGAGAACGCCGGCCGGGTGCGGTCGTCGAAGCGGATCTTGCCGCGGCGTCCGAGCGCCTTGAGCATCGGCGGGTGCAGCAGGAACGAGCGCGACCCGGTCCCGGCCTCGGCCGCCGCGGCGTCGGCCTCCGGCAGCAGCATGAGGCGCGCCACCTCGTACTCGTCCTTGTAGGCCATCAGCTTGTGCAGCGACCGGGCGACGGTGGTGGTCAGCTCGTCGTGCCCCTCGCCGACCAGCTCGCGCTCGGCTGCGGCGACCCGCTGGACGACGTCCAGGAAGCGGACGGAGTACCTGGCGTCCTGGTAGCCGACGAGGTCCGCGGCCAGCATCCGGACGACCTCGGCCAGGTCGTCGTGCAGGCCCAGGCCGTCGACGCGACGACGGAGCGCCCCGGGCAGCGGCGGGGTCGACAGCATCTCGCCGGCGGTGACGCGACGGTGGGCGACCTCGGCGTCGACCCGCTCGGGGTCGGCGGCCCAGGCGCGACCCCAGTCGAACGCGGCCAGGTTGGCCTCGACCGCGACACCGTTGAGCTCGACGGCGCGGCGCAGGCTGGCCACGCCCACCGGTACGGCCCCGGTCTGGGTCGCCGCCCCCAGCACGAGGACGTTGGCGTAGGCGGCGTCGCCCAGCAGGACGCGCGACATCCGGCTCGCGTCGCCGGCCAGCAGCCGGCTCGACGCGGCCCGCAGCCTGGTCGTGACCTCGCCGTCGGTGGGGTACGCGATGGACGGCTGCGACACCATCCGACCGGTGGGCGTGCGGGTGGTCGACAGCACGACGCGGGTGGCCCGCGGGTCGCAGGCGGCCAGCACCGGGTCGCTCGCGCCGACCAGCCCGTCGAAGGCGAGCAGGGTGGAGGTCTGGCCGTCGCCGATCAGGTTGGTCGAGGCCGCACCGTCGCGGGTCAGGACGACGTCGCTGATCACGGGGCCGGCCTTCTGGGAAAGGCCCGTCTGGTCGAGCCCGCTGACGTCCCAGCCGTCGAGCATGGCCGCGGTCCCCAGCATCTGGGCCACGGTGACGACACCTGTGCCGCCGATGCCGGCGAGCCGGATCCGCACGACGTCCTCACCGGTCGGTGCGACGGGCTCCGGCAGCTCCCACCCCGGACCACCACCCGCACCACGTGCCGTCGCGTCGGCCGGACCGACGCCGGGTGCCGTCGCGTCGGAACCCTCGGACACGTCGATCTCCATGAACGCCGGGCAGTCGCCCTTGACGCAGGAGAAGTCGAGGTTGCAGGAGTCCTGGTCGATCCGGGTGCGGCGCCCCAGCGGGGTGTCGACCGGCTGCACGCTCAGGCAGTTGGACACCGCGCCGCAGTCGCCGCAGCCCTCGCAGATGCGGGGGTTGATCGCGATCCGCTTCGGGGGCGTCTCGACCCGGCCGCGCTTGCGCCCGCGTCGGAGCTCCGCGGCACAGGGCTGGTGGTGGATGAGGACGGTGACGCCGTCGACGGCGGCGAGCTCGGTCTGCACGTCGACGATGTCGTCCCGGTCGCGGACGTCGACCTCGCGCGGCAGCCCCGCCCGGTCGTAGTCGCCGGCGTCGGGCGCGGTCACGACGACCCGCTTCGCGCCGAGCGCCAGCAGCGTCGTGGCCAGGGCGGGCACGCCGACGCTGAAGGTGGCGTCCTGCCCGCCCGTCATCGCCACGGTGTCGTTGTAGAGGATCTTGAACGTGATGCGGGCGCCGGCGCCGATCGCGGCCTGCACGGCCAGCTGACCGGAGTGGAAGTAGGTGCCGTCGCCGAAGTTCTGCACCACGTGCTCGGTCTCGACGAACGGGCTCATCCCGATCCAGTGGGCGCCCTCGTTGCCCATCGCGGTGATGCCGAAGGTGTCCCCGACCAGCGCGGGGTCCATCAGCAGGCTCATCCCGTGGCAGCCGGTGCCGGCGCCGACGAGCGTGCCGTCGGGGACCTTGGTGCCCCAGTTGTGCGGGCAGCCGGAGCAGAAGAACGGGGTGCGCTGCGTGGACAGCGGCAGCAGCGAGCCGACCTCGATGCGCTCGCGGGGCGGCGGCGTCAGCCGCTCGGCCAGGCGCTGCGACAGCCGGGCGCGCAGGGCCTCGACGATGGCGTCGGCGTCCATCAGGCCGTACTCGTGGAGCAGCTCGACGCCCGCCTCGTCGCGCTTGCCCACCACGCGGGGACGGTGGTCGGTGTCGTACAGGACCTCCTTGATGAGGCCCTCCAGCGTGGGGTTCTTCTCCTCCACGACGACGATCTCGTCGAGCCCGCGTGCGAACCGGCGGACCAGCTCGCGGTCGAACGGCACCGGCATCCGCAGCTGCAGCAGCCGGATCCCCGCGTCGGCCAGGTCGGCGTCGCTGCTCAGCCCGAGCCGGCGCAGCGCCTCGCGGGTCTCGTAGTACGTGTAGCCGGTCGACACGATCCCGATCCAGGCGTCGTCCGGGTCGACAGGGGTCCGGTTGAGGTTGTTGAGGACGCCGTAGCGGTAGGCCAGGTCCTGCCGGACCGTCCGGAACTCCTTCTCGACCGCGATCATGCGGGCCGAGCCCAGGAACACCGCCGACGGGTGGCGCTCGACGGCGTCCCAGCCCTCCGGCATGACGGGGTCGGCGTCCAGGACGGGCAGGTCCACGGTGCCGACGGCGTCCGCGACCGGGGTGACGATCTTCATGGCCGCCCACAGCCCGCAGGCGCGGCTGATGGCGACGGCGTGCAGGCCCAGCTCCAGGCACTCCGCCGGGGTGCCGGGGTACAGGATCGGCATGTGCAGGTCGACCAGGGCGGCGTCGCTGCTGGACGGCATCGTGCTGGACTTGGCGGCCGGGTCGTCGCCGACCAGGGCGACGACGCCGCCGTGCTGGCTCGTGCCGGCGAACACGCCGTGACGGATGGCGTCGGTCGCCCGGTCCAGGCCGGGGGCCTTGCCGTACCAGATGCCCAGCACGCCGTCGTAGGTCGCGTCGGGGCGCGAGGCCGCCAGCTGCGAGCCCATCACGGCCGAGGCGCCGAGCTCCTCGTTGACGGCGGGGCGGTGGACCAGCGGCAGGTCGTCGTGCAGCCGCTTCATCCGGGCGACCTCGAGGTCGTACCCGCCCAGCGGCGAGCCGGGGTAGCCGGACAGCAGGGCGGCCGTGCTCAGCCCCGCGGCCCGGTCGCGGCGCAGCTGCTCGATCGGCAACCGGGCCAGGGCCTGGATGCTGCTCATGATGACCCGGCCCGAGTCCTTGGTGTACCGGTCGTCCAGGCGGTAGCCGTCGGCGGTCGCCGCCGTCGGCGCCGGGTCCACCCTCGCGCCGGCCTGGTCGCGGGTGTCCGCGGTCTCCGTCATTAACGACCTCCTCGTCGGTTCCGGCGAGGGTGGCAGTCGTGCGGGCGCCAGACAAGGCGGCCGAACGACACGACGCTCGACCGAGCGTCAGACCTCATGAGCAATAGATCCTGCGGTCAGTGGCAGAACATCGTTCGACGCCTCAGTCGGTGTCGACGACCGTGGCGGCATCAGCCACGCCGCGCAGCTGGGTGGCGACCTGCCCGGCGGCCTCGGTCGCGCTGAACATCGACGCGGACACCTCGGCCGTGGCGGCGGTCTGCTCCGTCACCGCGGCCTCGATGGTCTGCTGGGCGTCCAGCACGTCCCCCATCACGGACCGGATCCGGTCGACGAGGGCCGCGGTCTCGGCCACCTCGGTGCGCACCGACGCCACGACCCGCCGGATCTCGTCGGTGGCGGACGTCGTCTCGCGCGCCAGCTCCTTGACCTCCTCGGCCACCACGGCGAACCCGCGGCCGGCGTCACCGGCCCGGGCCGCCTCGATGGTCGCGTTGAGCGCCAGCAGGTTCGTCTGGGCCGCGACCCCGTTGATCCGGGTGGCGATGGCCTCGATCTCGCTCATCGTCGCCGTGAGCCGCGCGATGGTCTCGACCGACTCCTGGGAGCGGGAGTCCGCGTCCAGCGCCGTCGCCGACGCATGCCCGGCGGCCGCCGCGATGGACCCGATGGCGCCACGCAGCTCCTCCAGGACACCGGTCGCGGTGCTCACGTCCCGGCTGAGCGTCTGCCCGGCGGCCTCGAGCTCCACCATGCGTCCGGCCACGTCGGCGGCCCGGGCGCGGTTGGCCTCGAGCCGTCGCACCGCCCGGGCGGCGGAGGCGTCGCGCTCCTCGGCCAGCCGGGCGAGGTTGGCCGCCCGCTCGCGCTGCGCGAGCTCGGCCTCGTGCCGGCGGGTGGCCTCGGCCTGCTCGGCGAAGCGCCAGCCGAAGGCCAGCGCGGCCGCCTGCGCGAGGAGGAACACCGCGTGCAGCCCGGCGTAGGGGACGGGGTTCTCCTGGGCGTGGTGGGACGAGAACACCGACATGGGCGCGACGAGAGCCATCAACGAGTGGTGCAGGGCCACGTACAGCACGGCGGTGAGGAACGGGGCCCACGACTGGTAGAGCGCCACGACGGTGAGGAGCACGTAGAAGGAGATGTGCAGGTCGGTCAGGCCACCCCCGGCGTGCACGAGGACGCTGGCGCCCAGCATGAGCGCGAGGCTCACGGCGCTGCTGCGCACGGCCTGACCCGCGCCCGAGCGCGCCACCAGCAGCAGCGGCAGCACCGCGGCCAGCTCGAGCCACACCATCAGCTCCCCGGTGCCCCGCACCAGGGCGAGCACGAGCAGCAACGGCACCTGGACCGCGGCGACGGCCACGATGACGCGGTGCCGGGCCCGGAACACGTCGTCGGTGAGCGGGATGCTGCGCGGCAACCAGCCGGCCGGACCGGCACCGGTCACCGTGGTGCCGGGTGAGGACGTGGAGGTCATGGCTCCACGATCGGCAGCGGGCGGCGACACCTGAGGCCGGTCCGTGGGCGGCACCGCACGGTCGGCCGTCGGCATGGGCGCCACGGTCAGGCCAGCTCTCGGGCGCGGTGAGCCTGAGGCGGCACCCGGGGCAGGTCGCGCGCGCTCACCTCGGCCTGGATCACCCGCAGCTGCGCCAGCGTGAGGTTCTCCGCCTCCAGCAGCTGCTCGGCGACCGCGTTGAGCAGCGCCCGGTGCCCGGTGAGCAGCGCCGTCGCCGCGGCGTGGGCCTCGCGCAGCAGCTCCTCGGCGACCTCGCGGACCTCGCGGGCGACCTCGCCGCCCATCCGCACGGTGTCGTCGTCGACCAGCAGGTAGCCGTGCCGCGACATGCCGTACTTGGTGACCATGGCCAGCGCCCGGCTGCTGGCCGCCGTCAGGTCGCCGTGGGCGCCCTGGGTGTACTCACCGTCCAGCAACAGCTCTTCCGCGACCCGCCCGCCCATGCTCACGCGGAGGTCGGCGAGCGCCCGGCCCCGGGTCAGGAACACGTCGTCGTTGCCGCTCATCCAGGTCACGCCCCCGGCCGGGCCGCGGGGCACGATCGACACCTGGACCGGGTCGTCCGCGTCGTCCAGCAGCAGCGCCGCGACGGTGTGGCCGGCCTCGTGCCAGGCGGTGACGCGGCGGTCGAAGTCGGTGACCAGGGCCGAGGTGCGGGCCCGACCGAGGGCCACGGTCGCGATGGCCGCGTCGACGCAGCCGGCGTCGACCACCGCGAGGTCGCGACGGGCGGCCTCCATGCAGGCCTCGTTGACGACCTGGGCCAGGTCGGCCCCGCTCATCCCGGGCGTGCGGCGGGCCACGGCGACCAGGTCGACGTCGTCCGCCATCGGCCGTGACCGCGCGTGCACGGCCAGGATCTCCGTCCGGCCCCGACGGTCGGGGGCGGGCACCTGGATCTGCCGGTCGAGCCGGCCGGGACGGGTCAGTGCGGGGTCGAGCACGTCGGCACGGTTGGTGGCGGCCAGCACGATGATCCGGTGGTCGGTGTCGAAGCCGTCCATCTCGTTGAGCATCGAGACGAGGGTGTTCTCGCGCTCGGTGTCGGCGCCGCTGTGCCCCGGACCTTCGGAACGGGCGCGGCCGATGGCGTCGATCTCGTCGATGAAGATGATGCCCCCGTCGGAGTCACGCGCCCGGTCGAACAGGTCGCGGACCCGGCGCGCGCCGACGCCGGCGTAGGTCTCGACGAAGTCGCTGCCGGCCAGCGGGAAGAACGGCACGCCCGCCTCACCGGCGACCGCCCGGGCCAGCAGGGTCTTGCCCGTCCCGGGCGGACCGACGAGCAGGGCGCCGCGCGGCGGGCGGGCGCCGACGCGGGTGAACCGCTCGCCGTCACGGAGGAACTCCACCAGCTCGCGCATCTCGGTGATGGCCTCGTCGCAGCCCGCCACGTCGCTGAAGCGGGCGCTCGGGACCGCGTCCACCTGCTTGCCGCGTCGGCCCCTCATCCTGGTGGCCCCCGTCAGGGCCCCGCTGCGGACGCCCCAGACCAGCCCGACGACCAAGGCGACCATCACCAGGAGCGGGGCCAGGCTCGACAGCAGGCCCGGGGCCCGCAACGGGTCGGTCTCGACCTCGACGCCCGCGGCGACGAGCTGCTCGGTCAGGGTGCCCGCGTAGGCGTCGGGGAAGTCCGCGGTGATGATCGAGGAGTCCGTCAGGGTGAGGACGACGCTGGCCGCGCCCTCGTCCAGCAGCGCGGACTCGACCTCGCCGGCCTCGACGGCATCGACCGCCTGCGACAGGGGCACCCCCTCGGCCGCATCCGGTCGTCCCTGCTGCACCCCGACGGCCGCGGCCACGGCGACGACCAGCAACCCGGCCAGCAGGACGCCGCGACGTCGACGAGCGGAACGGGCTCGCTGGTGGTGCGACTGCGGGGAGGCCATGGCCTGTCATCGGCACGCGCGCTGCCGCCCTTCACCGCTCGTGGGCGTAGACAGGCAGGACGCCCGTCGGGGGCATGCCCGGTGTACCCCCAAGGCTCATGCGCTGGCGGCGTGCTGCCACCTGCGCTCTGAGGGCCTGCCTGGCCGACGACCTCCGGGGTGCCCCGGTCGGCGGTCGACGAGGTGACGGATGTCCTTGCGGTCCGGCGGACCACCAGCCGCACGACGAGCGCGACCCCGGTCAGGCAGCACGCCCAGCCGGGGTCGATCACTCGACGTCGAGGGTGGTGCAGGCCCCTCAGTGGCGGTGACGGTGGGATTTGAACCCACGGAGGAGTCTCCCCCTCACACGCTTTCGAGGCGTGCTCCTTAGGCCGCTCGGACACGTCACCGCCGAGAAGGGTACAAGGCCGACGGGGGTGGCCCGAACCCCTCACCCGCGACCGTGGCCGCCCGGGGGCGCCTCGCGCCCGGGACACGGTCGGCTCAGGACGGCGGCGCCCCCAGGCCCAGCCGGGCCCGCACCTCGGGCCGACGCAGCGGCGGCACGGTCGTCGGTGGCTGACGCCGGGCGGGGAGCTGGTCCAGCAGGGCGGCCGTCGACCGGGCGACCTCGTCCACCGCGGCCTCGAACGCAGCGAGCGCGGCCGGCGGCGGCTGACGCACCCCGCTCACCTTGCGGACGTACTGCAGGGCGGCGGCGCGGACCTCGTCGGTCGTCGCGGGCGGCTCGAGGCCGCGGAGCTCGGTGATGTTGCGGCACATGGCGACCATCCTGCTCGCCCGGGCCGACAGACGGAATGGCCGACAGCGGGAAGGGCCGTCAGCGGGGGGCCGTCAGCGGCGGTCGCGGAAGAACGCCCGGAGCAGCTCGGCGCAGCGGGCCTCCGCCAGGCCGCCGACCACCTCCAGCCGGTGCAACGACAGCGGGTCCCGCGCCAGGTCCCAGACCGACCCGCACGCACCGGCCTTGTCGTCCCACGCCCCGAACGAGCAGCGGGCGACCCGGGCGGCCACCAGGGCGCCCGTGCACATGACGCACGGCTCCAGGGTCACCACGACGGTCGCACCCGGCAGTCGCCACCCCTGACCGAGGGCCCCGGCCGCGCTGCGCAGCGCGTCGACCTCGGCGTGGGCCGTCGGGTCGCCGGTCTGCTCGCGCCGGTTGCGTCCCTCCCCCAGGACGGCACCGTCCGGGCCCAGCACGACCGCACCGACCGGCACGTCCCCGTGGTCCAGGCACCGCTGCGCGAGCTCCAGCGCCCGCTCCATGGCCGCCAGCTCGACCGGCGTCCCCGGCCTCACGCCCCAGTCCCCATCCGGCGCCGTCGCACCGGTCGTCGCACCCGCCGACGCAGCGTCAGCGCAGGGTCTCGAGCAGATCGAGGAACCCGACGCGCTCACCCAGCTCGCCGAGGGCCCGGGCCGGGTCGTCGGCGTCGGCCTCGACGATGGCCTTGAGGCTCTCCCCGCCCACGCCCAGGTCCTCCAGCAGCGAGAGGTCACCGGCCCAGGGGACCTCGGTCAGCTTGGGGACGTCCTCGTCGGCGACCGGCGCCGGCTCCTCGTAGTCGTCCAGGCCGGACCGGTAGGTCTCGTCGAACCCGGGCCCCACCAGACCGGCCGCTCGCAGCGACCCCGCGTCGGCCCAGACGTCGGGGTCGGCGAAGACGGGGCCGTACGTGCTGGCGCGGGCGGCCGGCAGGTCGCTGACGAACACCCGGGCGTCGTCCTCGCCGTCGACGCGCACCAGCGCGAACCACTCGTCCTCGCGCTCGAGCAGCACCAGACCGGTGGCGCCGTCGACGCTGACGCGCACGGTGTCCACGAGGTCGTCCAGGCTCTCGAGCGTGCCCAGGTCCGCGTCCCGGGACGTCCAGGAGCGACCGGCGGGGACCAGGAGAGCGGCGAAGTACGACACCCCCTCATCCTGGCACCAACCGAGCACGACGTGTCGGTCCCGGCGCGGCTGACCCGTGGCGCCCGACAGGTCGGTAGCGTGCGGTCATGCGCGTCCACGTCGCCGACCACCCGCTCGTCTCGCACAAGCTCACGACGCTGCGTGACGTCGCGACCGACTCCCCCACCTTCCGCCGGCTCGTCGAGGAGCTCGTCACGCTGCTGGCCTACGAGGCCACCCGCGACGTCGCCACCGAGACCGTGCAGGTCAGGACCCCGCTGACCACGACCGAGGGCGTCCGGCTCGCCTCGCCGAAGCCCATCGTCGTGCCCATCCTGCGCGCGGGTCTCGGCATGCTCGACGGGATGAGCCGGCTGCTGCCGACCGCGGAGGTCGGGTTCCTCGGCATGCTCCGCGACGAGGAGACGCTGCAGCCCAAGACCTACGCCAACCGGCTCCCCGACGACCTGTCCGGTCGGCAGTGCTACGTGCTGGACCCCATGCTCGCCACCGGCGGGACGCTGGCGATGGCCGTGGACTTCCTGCACGACAAGGGGGCGCGGAGCATCACGGCGATCTGCCTGCTCGCCGCCCCCGAGGGCCTGGCCGCGCTGGAGCAGCACGTCTCGGACGAGGTCGACCTGAACGTGGTCGTCGCCGGGCTGGACGAGAAGCTGGACGAGCGGGGCTACATCGTCCCCGGCCTGGGTGACGCGGGCGACCGCCTCTACGGCGTGGTGTGAACCAGGACGCCGCACCCCGACCCGGGCATCCCCGCCCGGCGTGGCGGGTGGACGCCCCGGTGCCCGCATGAGGATGCTGAGCGGTCGGGTGAGTGCCCGGACGGCGACCAGTGACGGCGAGGCGAGGTGCACATGCTGAAGAAGGTCCTGAAGTGGGCGCTGTGGATCTTCCTGGTGTTCCTCGTCTACGCGATCTTCCAGAGCCCGGAGCAGGCCGCGGGCATCGTCGTCGGGGGCTTCGAGGGCATCGGTGCCGGGTTCGACGCCGTGTTCACGTTCTTCGACGAGGTCCTGCGGCAGTCCAGCGACACCCCCTGACCGATGGCGTGGCGTCGCCGGCGTGACGAGCCCGCCGGGGGTCCTGTCTCCCGCCGCGGCGACGTTCGGCCCGGTGCGAACCCGTTGCAGCGCCATGGCCGGTCCCCGACGCCCGCAGTCGTCGGCCCGGGACGCCCCCGGACGCCCCGGCCTTCGTTGCGGGACGCGCTGACCGACGTCGAGTGGCCGCTCCCGGGTGAGAAGCTGCCGCTGGACGAGCCGGTGGCGCCCCCGACCTCCAAGGGGATCGAGCGGGCCCAGGCCATCGTCCGGCGCAAGCTGGGCACCGGCCTGGTCCCGGGCGAGAAGGTGCTCGTCGCCCAGCACCGTCACCCCGTGCTGCTGGTGGAGCCCGTCCTCACGTCGATCGCCGCGCTGGTGGCCATCGGCTGGGTGAGCGACTACCTGGGCGACCTGAACGCGGTCCGCGGCGTGCTGATGGTCGGTTGGCTGGCGCTGGTCGGCCGGGCGTTCTGGCGCTACCTGGCCTGGACCTACGACTGGTTCGTGGTGACCGACCGCCGGCTGCTGCGCCTGCACGGGATCCTCGACAGCAAGCGGGACATGATGCCGCTGATGAAGGTCACCGACATGGCCTTCGAGCGGCCGTTCTGGGGCAAGCTGTTCGGCTACGGCCGGTTCGTCCTGGAGTCCGCCGGGCGCGACCAGGCGCTGCGCGAGATCACGTTCGTGCGGGACCCGGAGCGCGCCTACGAGCTCATCTGCCTGCAGATCTTCGCCCGTCCACCGTTCCAGGGCGACCGGCAGCCCGCTCCCGGAGGCAGCCGCCGGACCGAGCGGTGAGCGAGCTCGTCCTGCTGGGCACCGGGTCCGCCGACGGCTGGCCCAACCCGTTCTGCGGGTGCGCGTCGTGCCTGTCCGCCGCCGCCCGCGGTGAGGTGAGGGGCCAGAGCGCGGCGCTGCTGGACGGCACGGTCATGCTCGACTGCGGGCCCGAGGCGCCGCGGGCCGCGGTCAGGGCCGGGACCTCGCTCGTGGGGGTCCGGCTGGTCCTGCTCACGCACTCCCACCCCGACCACACCTCACCGGCCCCGCTGCTGTGGCGCTCGTGGACGCGGACGGGGCAGCCGTTGCTGGTGGTGGGACCCGACGACGCGGTCCAGGCGTACGAGCCCTGGCTGGGGCCCGAGGACCCCGTGACGCTGCGGCCGGTGGTCGCCGGGGACGAGGTGGTGGCCGAGGGCTACCGGTGCCGCGCCGTCGCCGGGACCCACGAGGTCCCCACCGTGCTGTGGGACGTCACCTGCCCCGACGGGACCTCCCTGCTCTACGCCACCGACACGGGCCCGCTGTCCTCGGACGCCCTCGAGCAGGTCCGGGGGCGTGGCTACGACCTGCTCGTGCTGGAGGAGACGTTCGGAGACCTGACGACCCACGGCACCGCCCACCACGACCTGGTCAGCTTTCCCGCCCAGCTGGCCGAGCTGCGACGCGTCGGGGCCGTGACCGGGCGGACCCGGGTCCTGGCGACGCACCTGTCCCACCACAACCCGCCCACCGACGAGCTGGCCGCGAGGCTCGCCGCGTGGGGCGCGGAGGTCCGACCGGACGGGACCCGGGTCCGGCTGGGTGACGCGGTGGCGGCCGCCACGGGTCCGGGGACGCGACCGGGCCCGGACCCGTACCGCCCACGACGGACCCTGGTCCTCGGGGGAGCCCGTTCGGGCAAGAGCACCCACGCCGAGCGGCTGCTCGCGGACCGGGACGACGTGGTCTACGTCGCGACCGCCGGGTCGCGCGACGGCGACGCGGACTGGCAGGCCCGGGTCGCCCTGCACCGGCGACGACGCCCCGAGGGCTGGCGGACGGTCGAGTCGACGGAGCTGGTCACGCTCCTGGAGCAGGACGGCCCGCCGCTGCTGGTGGACTGCCTGGCGCTGTGGTGCACCGACGCCCTGGACCGGGCGGGGGCGTGGGAGCCGGACCGGTGGCACGACGGCGACGCGGAGCAGGTCTACCGGGAACGGGTGGCAGACCTGCTCGGCGCCTGGGGCTCGACGCCCCGGCAGGTCGTGGCCGTCAGCAACGAGGTCGGGTCCGGGGTCGTGCCGGCCACCTGGTCCGGGAGGCTGTTCCGCGACGAGCTCGGTCGGCTCAACGCCGCGGTGGCGTCGGCCAGCGAACGGGTCGAGCTGGTGGTGGCAGGGACCGTGCAGCGGCTGCGGTGAGGCGTCAGAGCCAGCCGCGCCGTCGGAACACCACGTACAGCCCGACGGACAGCGCGGCCATGACCCCGAGCACGGCCGGGTAGCCGAACCGCCAGCCGAGCTCGGGCATGTCCTGGAAGTTCATGCCGTAGATGCCCGTCACCAGGGTCGGGACGACGAGGATGGCGGCCCAGGCCGAGATGCGCTTGACCTGCTCGTTCTGCCGCACGCCGATCTCGGCCAGCTCGGCAGCGCGTTCGTTCTGCTGCTGCGCGACCAGACTCGCCGACACCATGAGGATGTCCGACAGCGCCGCCCGGAGCGCGTCGACCCGGTCCACCACCCGTCGTGCCCGCTCCGCGACCGCCCGCAGCCGCTGGGCGCCGGCTCGGCCGTTGTCGCGGTTGACCTGCTCGGGCAGGGGCTCCAGCACGTCGACGAGCGGGTGCGTGGCGCGCTCCAGGGCGATGACCTCGCGGGACAGCTCGTAGATCCGCCGGGGGGCCTCGGCCGCCCCGCCGAACACCGCCGTCTCCACCTCCCGCATGTCGTCGTCGATGCTGTCGAGCACGTCCGCGTACCCCTGCACCACGAGCGCGGCCGTGGCCGCGACCACGTCGCACCAGCCGGGTGCCGCCGGTGGGTGCGGGAGGGACCGCAGCACCGCTCGCACCGCCTCGACGTCCGGGCCGTCCTCGTGGCGGACCAGGACGGCGCCGGACGACATCACCAGCACGACGTGCCCCAGCTGCACGGTGCGCTGCTGCTCGTCGTAGGTCGCGGGCCGGAGCGCCACCAGCAGGTCCTCGCCCAGCACCTGGCGGGTGGGCCGGTCGTGGCGGGCTCCGGCGCTGCGCAGGGCGGACGGACCGATCCCGGCCGCCGCCGCGGCGTCGTGCTCCTGCGGGGACAGCGGACCGGTGACGTCCAGCCACCGGATGCCCGTGCCGGCTCGCCCTGACGGGTCGCCGGTGGCGTGGGGACGGTTCGTGGTGCTCAGCCGACGGGGGGCGTCGTCGAGGTGCCGGTCGGCTCCACGCCGGGCTCGACCTCGCACCCTGGCGTGGGCTCGGCGTCCGTCGGGGACGGCGTCGGCGTGGGCGTGGCCGTCGGACCGGTGCAGGGCGGCAGGCACGGCTCGCCCGGGGGTTCCGTCGTGGGCGGGGCGGACTCCCCCTCGGGCGGGGCGGGCTCGCACGTCGGGGTCGGCTCGGCGCTCGGCGGGGTGCTCGGGTCGGTCGTCGGCGCCGTCGGCCCCGTGCTCGGCTCCCCCGTCGACGGGGGCACCGTGGGCTGGGTCGGCTCGGTCGAGGGCGTCGACGGCGGGGTGGTGGTGGGCACGCTCGACGGGGGCGGGCTCGTCACCGTCGGCTTCGGGGTGACCGTGGTCGGGGGCCGGGTGGGGGAGGCGGTCGGGGGCCGGGTCGGCGACGCGGTCGGGGGCCGGGTCGGCGAGGCGGTCGGGGGCTGCGTGACCGTCGGGGCGGGTGCGACGGTCGGGCGGCCGGGGGACGGCCGGGGCGTGACCGCAGGGCCGGGGGTGAAGACCGGGCCGGGTGCACCCGCACCAGGGGTGCGGTCCAGCGCGCTCGACGGCGGCGGCGACCAGCCCGCGGGCCCCGGGTAGCCGTCGGACGTGGGGTAGTAGGGCTCGTCGTAGGTCGTGTCCCCGTAGCCGTCGTCCGGGAACGCGGTGGGGCCACCGTCGCGGTAGCCGGCGGCGGTCGACAGCACCAGCTGCACGTACTCGGTGGAGTTGTTGTAGCGGCGGACCGCGGCGGCGGCGGGACCGGGCTGGTCCACCCCGCCGTCGCCGGAGCACAGGTAGCGCGCCGCGGCCAGGGCGGCGTCGTCGATGTCCTGCGGGTCCTTCACCCCGTCACGGTCGCCGTCGCTGCCCCAGCGCTGCCAGGTGCCCGGCAGGAACTGCATCGGCCCGAGCGCCCGGTCGTACTCGGTGTCGCCGTCCAGCGCGCCCCCGTCGGTGTCACGGATGACCATGGTGCCCGCGAGCGAGCCGTCCAGGCGGACCCCCAGGATCCCGGGCACGGAACGGCCGTCGGCGGTCACGGTCGCGCCGCCGTACCGGCCGTGGTTGGACTCCACCCGACCGATGCCGGCGAGCAGCGCCCAGTCGATCCCGCAGGTCGGCTGCTCCCGCGCGAGCACCTGGGCGGCGGACCGGTAGGCCCGCAGCGTGGCCGCCGGGATGTCACCGGTCGCGAGGCCCGAGGGGACGGCCGAGGCGAGGAACTCCCCGCCCAGCGTGTCGAAGTCGTCGGCGAACGGGTCGGCGAACGGGTCGGCGAACGGGTCGAACGGGTCGCCGTACTCGTCGAGACCCTCGAGGTCGGCGTCCGGCAGGGACGACGCCAGCGAGCCCTCGGAGCCCCCCATCGGGCCGTCGGGACGTTGCGTGCTGGGACCGCCGCCGGTGTCGAGACGGCCCAGCCCACCCTCACCGGCCGCGAAGACGTCGGACGGGGCGGGGGGCGCCAAGCCGGACGGGTCGGCGAAGGCGGCGGTCAGCGCGACGCAGCCGACCCCGAGCACCGCCACGAGGGTCCGGGCCGCACGAGGGGCCGGGGACGTGCGGTGGAGGCGCCCACGACGAGCACCACCACCCCCGGTCCCCGTCGCCGAAGGCATCCGCCCCTCCAAGTCCTGCCGAACACGAAATCCCTCGTGAGGATATGCCCATCCAGGAGGGCGGGTGTACCCCTCGGGCCAACAAACTCGTGAACAGCAGGAGAACCGTCCACCGCGGCGGGCTCAGGAACCGTTGCCGTTGCTCCTGCTGCTGCGGTTGTTGCCGTCGTTGCGGTTCTCCCCGCTGTTGCCCGGGGAGGTGTCCGCGTCGTCCGCGCCGTCGTCGTCCGCGCCGTCGCCGTCCCCGTCGTCCGCGCCGTCGTCGCCGTCCCCGTCCTCGTCCCCGCCGTCGTCCCCGTCGTCCTGGCTCCCGTCCTCGTCCTGCCCGCCGGTGCCGTCCTGCTGGGGGGCGGGCTCCGGGTCCCGGGCGGGCTCGTCGGCGGGCGGCTGCTCGTCCTCGGGCTCCCGCCCGCCGGGCTGCTCCTCCGCGGGGTCGTCGCCCGAGGTCTCCTCGGCCGGCTCCTCCTCACCCGGGGTCGCAGGAGCGGCCGGTTCCTCGCTCGGCAGGCCGGCGGCGAGCGCCTCGGCGGCCGACACGACCAGGTCGGCCCGCGCGTCGTCGAGCACCCCGTCGGCGCGGGCGGCCTCGCTGACCTCGACGAGCGCGTCCAGGGACGACCGGGCCGCCGCCCAGTCCTCGGCCGCGACCGCCGCCACGACCTGCGCGTGCAGCTCGCCCGCCTCGGGCAGGTCCGCCGAGACCGGGGCGGCCGGCTGCGCGCACCCCGCCACGAGGCCCGCGGCGACCACGACCCCGACGAGCGCCAGCCGGCGCCGGCTCGGCCGCGTCATCCGTTCACCGCCCGGTCCAGGTCCTCCAGCAGGACCTCCAGCGGCTGGTCACCGACGGCGGGGTCGACCGCCGCGGTCCTCGTGGCGTCGAGGACCGTCCAGACCAGGATCCCGGCGATCACGAGCAGGACGACCAGCATGGCCATGACCACCGGGCTGGGCCGCCGGCGTCGGGGCGCTGCGGCGTCGTCCTCCACGGGCCGGGCGTCGTGCTCCACGGGCCGGGCGGGCCGGACAGGCCGGGCGGGCCGGACGGACCCGGCGGACCCGGCGGACCCGGCGGACCCGGCGGACCCGGCGGACCCGGCGGGGGCCGAACGCATCGGGCGCGTCGGGTCCGTGGGCACGGCGGGTCGCGAGCCCGTCCCCCCGGACGGCGCGGCGGGGACCCCGCCGACCCGCCGGAGCACCTCCGCCACCTGCAGGGCGCCGGGTCGCACCTCGGGCTCGGTCGCCGTCATCCGTCGCAGCAGGTCGCCCAGCTCGGCCGGCAGGCCCTCGGGAACGTGCGGCGAGCGCTGCAGCCGAGCCAGGGCGGCCTGCGTGGGCGGACCGGGGAAGACACGTTCGCCGGTGAGCGCCTCGAGGAGGACCAGCGCCAGGGAGTAGATGTCGGCGGCGGGGGTGACGGTGCTGCCGGTCACCTGCTCCGGCGCGAAGTAGGCCGCGGTCCCGATGGTGAACCCGGTCGCGGTGTGACCGTGGTCCGCCTCCATCAGGCGGGCGATCCCGAAGTCGGACAGGGCCACCCGGCCGTTGTCGCCGATCAGGACGTTGGCCGGCTTGAGGTCCCGGTGGACCACGCCCTGCTCGTGGACGTGGGCCAGACCGGCCGCGATCTCGGTCCCAACCCGCGCCACCACCGCGGTGGACCACGGCTCGCCGGCCGTGACGGCCATGGTCCGGCCCTCCACGAGCTCCATGACCAGGAACGGCCGGCCTCCCGAGGTACCCGCGTCCAGCACCGTGACCAGGTTGGGGTGGCTGAGCCCGGCGTGCGTGCGCATCTCGGCGGCGAACCGCTCCAGGGCGGCCGGGTCGGGCTGCTCGGCGCGCACCAGCTTGACCGCGACCTCGCGGCCCAGCAGGTCGTCGCTCGCGCGGTGGACGTCGGCGACCCCACCGCGTCCCAGCAGCTCGCCGAGCCGGTACCGCCCGGCCAGGACGTGCTCGTCCGCGCCGGGCAGGGGGTCTGCGCCGTCGTCGGAGACCCGGGTGGTGCCCTCGCCGTCCACTCGCACCTCCAGTACGCCAGGGTTGGTACCCGATCTGCTCGTCACCGAAACGGTACGAGCCCGGGCCCGGAGCCAGCGACGGAGGTGCAGCATGGCCGGTGACGTCGCCGAGCTCCTGGGGGTGACCGTCTTCGCCCTGTCGGGCGGCCTGGTCGCCGCCCGCCGCGGGATGGACCTGTTCGGGGCCGTGGTGCTGGCCCTGGTCGCGGGCCTCGGGGGCGGCATCATCCGCGACGTCCTGCTGGGTGCCACCCCGCCGGCCAACCTGAGCAACGTCTGGGCCCTGGGTCTGGCCGCCCTGGCCGGCGTCGTGGCGTTCTACTGGGACCTGGGGGTCGACCGGTTCCGGCGGGCGGTCCTGGTCCTGGACGCCGGCGGGCTGGGGCTGTTCACCGTCAACGGGGCCGTCACCGCGCTCGTCGCGGGCGCCCCGCCGCTGGCCGCGGTGCTCCTCGGCCTGCTGACCGGTATCGGTGGCGGGGTGCTGCGCGACCTGCTGTCCGGTCAGGTGCCCGTGGTGCTGCAGGACGACATCTACGCGGTGCCGTCGCTGGCGGGCAGCGTGGCGGTCGTCCTGCTGTGGCAGGCCGGGTGGTGGGGCGTCACCGCGAGCATCCTCGTGGCGGTGTCCGTGTTCGCGGTCAGGCTGCTGGCCCGGATGCGGCGCTGGCACCTGCGTCGGACGACGACCGACCCGCCCGCCTGGCCGCAACGTCCGCCCCGGACGGGGTGAGCGGCTTTCCCCGGACCCCGGGACAACCACCGCTGCGGCCGATACCGTTCCCAGACCTCGCCCGAGGAGCTGACATGGCCTTCCAGTCCTGGCCCCCGCACCGTGACCGCACCGCGTCGGTCCTGCGCAGGCGCCCGGGGACCCAGGAGCAGCTCGCCGCCTCGTTGTCGCTGCTCGCGGCGACGTTGGACTCCACGGCGGACGGGATCCTGGTGGTGGACCTGAACGAGGTGGTGGTGGGCCGCAACGAGAAGTTCGCCCAGATGTGGCGTCTGCCCCCTGACCTGGCGAAGGCGACGGCCGGTGCCGACGACCGCCCCGTCCTGGAGTTCGTCGTCAGCCAGGTCAAGGACCAGGCCGGGTTCCTGGCCCGCGTCGAGGAGCTGTACGCCAACCCCGAGCTGGTGGACGACGACGAGATCGAGCTCGCCGACGGACGCGTGTTCTCCCGCTACACCCAGCCCCAGCGGATCGACGGCGAGGTGGTGGGCCGGGTGTGGAGCTTCCGGGACCGGACCGCCGAGCGGCGGCTGGAGCAGGACCTGCGTCGGATGGCGTACCACGACGACCTGACCGGCCTGGCCAACCGGGCCCTGTTCATGCAGCGGGGCCGGGCGATGGCCGAGGCCGCCGAGGCCACGGGGCGACCGATGGGGGTGGCCGTCCTCGACCTGGACAACCTCAAGGACGTCAACGACCAGCTCGGGCACCGGGCCGGGGACGAGATGCTCCAGCTGGCGGCCACCCGGCTGACCGCCTCGGCCCGGCCGGGGGACCTGGTGGCCCGGCTCGGCGGTGACGAGTTCGGCGTGCTCATGCCCGACGCGACGACAGCCACGACGGTCGCGGTGCTGCACCGGATGTCCGTCGCCATGGCCGCGCCGGTGCAGCTGTGCGGACGGCAGGTCCGCTCCTCGCTCAGCGGCGGCAGCTCGGTCGCGGTCGGCCGGGTCTCCCTGGAGACCCTGCTGCACGAGGCCGACCTGGCGATGTACCGGGCCAAGGCCGACGGCCGCAACCGCGTGCGGGCCTTCGACGCCGACGTGTCCCGGGCCGACCCCCGCACGGCGCTCGCCGAGGTCGAGCAGATCCTGGCCGACCCGGTCGCGCTGAGCACCGTGCTGCAGCCGATCTGCCGGCTGTCCACCGGCGGACTGGTCGGCCACGAGTCGCTCACCCGCTTCCCCGGCCGGGGGCACCGCGAGGTCGGCGAGTGGTTCGCACTCGCCCGTGAGGGCGGCCACGGCCCGGCCCTGGAGGCCCGCGCGATCGGCCTGGCCCGGACCCGCCACGACCCGTCCGCCGGGACCTACCTGACGGTGAACGTCAGCCCGTCGGTGCTGGGGAGCCCGGCGGTGCTCGCCGCGCTGGCCGGCGACCTCACCGGTCTCGTCATCGAGGTGACCGAGGACTCCCGCCTTGACCTGTCCGAGCTGGACCGGCTCCTTGTGGGGTTGCGTGCCCGCGGGGCGCAGGTGGCCATGGACGACACCGGCGCCGGCTACGACGGCCTGCGCCGCCTGGTGCGGCTGCGACCGGAGATCGTCAAGCTCGACCGGGAGCTGGTCCACGAGGTCCACCACCACCCCGAGAAGCGCGCCCTGGTGGAGGCCATGGCGTCGTTCTGCCGTCAGACGGGCACCTCGTTGTGCGCGGAGGGGATCGAGACCGTCGACGAGCTCCGGACGCTGGCCGACCTGGGCGTCGACCTGGGTCAGGGGTGGTTCGTCGGGCGACCGGCGGAGCGGCCGGCCCCGGTCTCGTCCCTGGCCGTGGCGGCCTGCCGGGTCAGCGGGGCTCGGCGGGACCCGGGTCGTTGAGCAGGCCCACCCGGTCGACCTTGCGGTGGTACCGGGTGCCGGCCGCGCCTCCGAGCAGGGCGCCCAGCAGCGTGATGACGAGCACCGCACCGGCCGCGACGGCCCCCGCGGTGGTCAGGTCGGCCGTGCTGACCGGGAGCCCGAGGGAGTCCACCTGCGCCAGGACGTCCAACCGGTCGCCGGCCAGGTAGCCCACGACCGCCAGGACCGCGGAGACGGCCACGGCCCACAGCCAGACCGCGAGGCCCTGCTTCGCCCCGTCGAAGCGGGCCATCCGCCCGGCGACGTAGCCACCGCCGACGTAGGCCAGGAACAACCCGACCCCCACCCCGACCAGGGCGACCACGCCCGCCGTCGACAGGTCCTCCACCGGCACGCCGCCGTCGCCCTGGACCCCGGAGGTGACGCCCAGGACCACCCCGGCCACGCTGAGCAGACCGAGCAGCAGCACGGTCAGGCCGACGGCCACGAGCCAGCCGAAGAACGCCGAGCCGACGTGGACGCCGCCGTAGGCGTCCTTCTCACGGGCCGCGACGTCGTCGGGGTGGTTGGTGAAGAACGTCGTCCCCGGGCCGTGCGGGTCGGTGACCGGCCGCTCGCTGGGGCGCACGGGGGCCGGGGGTACCGGGGGGCGGTCCTGATCCGGGTCGAGGTCCCGCTCCGGGCGGGGCATGGGCCGGGTCCGGTCGTCGGCCACCACGGGCTCGTCCGGCCTGGTCGCGTCGTCCGGCCTGGTCGCGTCGTCCGGCGTGGGGTCCGGCCGATCGGCGGGGCGGGGCGCGTCGGACGGGCGTCCGTCGTCGTGGCTCATGGTTGGTTCTCCTCGCCGGCAGGGTGAGGAAGAGGTACCCCTGGGGCCCGGCACGAAACGTCGACGGGCTCGTCGAGGGTCCCGCCACCTGGACCTGGGGACGAGGTCCGCTCCCGGTCAGCCGCGCAGCAGGGCCCGCAGGTCCGTGGCGGGGTCGGCCAGCACGTCCGGGTCCACCGTGACCTGCCGGTCGACCAGCCGCCGCACGGCCCGGGCGGTGCGCGGGTCGTCGACGCTCACGGCCCCGGTGAGCAGACCGTCACGCCAGCCCAGGACCGCGGCCGGGCCCTGCCCCGGCGTGCCGCGCACGACGGTGCGGGCGCCCGCCGTCGGGTCCCCGACGACCTCGACGTGCCGGTCGTAGCGGTCGGTCCAGAACCACGGCGCGCCGCGGTCGGGTGCCGGGAGGCCCAGCAGCACCGCCGCGGCGGTCTCGCCGTCCAGCCTCGCCGCGTCCCAGTGCCCGCCCGGCGGGGCGGTGACACCGCCGTGCCGGCGTCGGGTGCCGTCGCCGACGGCGAGCACGGCCGGCGCGGAGGTCCGCTGCCGGTCGTCGACGACGACCCCTCCCCCGTCGGCCCGCAGCAGGCCCGACGACCTCGCCAGGTCGTCCACGGGCACCATCCCCGTGGCGACCAGGACGGCGTCGGCGGCGAGCCGAGCGCCCCCGACCAGCCGGACGACCAGCCCGTCGACGTCGTCCCCCTCGAGGGCGGTGACGGTGTCCTGGACCACCTCGACCCCGTGCCGGGCGTGGTCGGCGTGCAGCAGCCGGGCCACCTCCGGGCCCACGACCGCCGCCAGCGGCACGGGGTCGGGGTCGACCAGGGTCACCGTCACGCCCAGCGCGACCGCCGTCGCGGCGACCTCGGCGCCCACCAGCCCGGCCCCCACGACCACCAGCCGCGCCCCCGGCCGCAACCGCTCCCGCAGCCCGCGGGCGTCGTCCAGCGTCCGCAGCACGGTGGCGAGCTCGACACCGGCGAAGGGCGGCCGGTGCGCCGAGGCGCCCTGCGCCAGGACGACCGCGTCGGCGGTGACCGTCGTGCCGTCCGACAGGCCCACCACGGCGACCGCGGGGTCCAGGGCGACCGCACGGACGCCTTGCCGCACGTCCACGTCGTGCTCGGTGAACCACTCCGGCGGGTGGAGCCCCAGCTCGCCCTCGGCCGCCGTCCCCGCCAGGTAGGCCTTGCTCAGCGGCGGCCGGTCGTGCAGCACCGCACCGGCGTCGAGGAGGACCAGCCGGCCGGTGTGACCCAGACGGCGCAGCGCCGCGACCGTGCTGACCCCGGCGACGCCGCCCCCGACGACCGTGACCGCGCCGGCGGGACCGACCGGCACGGGACCGTCAGGCGCGCCGGCCACGACGTTCAGGCCTGGCCGTCGGGGGCCTCGCCCGGGAACAACCACACCGCCCCGTCGCGCACCTGGACCTTGTGGCAGCGGGCGGCCTTGGTCGCCGGCAGCGACAGCGCCGCTCCTGTGGCCAGCGAGAACCGGGCCGCGTGCAGCGGGCACTCCACGGTGCCGTCCTCGACCCAGCCCTCGGCCAGCGAGGCCAGCGCGTGGGTGCAGGTGTCGTCGAGGGCGTAGAACGAGCCCTCGTCGTTGAAGACGGCGACGTCGTCACCGGTGCCGGCCACGTCCCGCGGCACGAGCCGTACCCCGCCGTCGTCGATCTCGTCGACCGCGCAGACCCGCATCCCGTCGCTCACATGACCTCCCGGTCGTCG